>JAGBHJ010000004.1 GCA_017935525.1 Clostridia bacterium
CCGGGTTCTTTCGCCGGGGGCTGTAATGCTCTTTAAGGGCATAAATACGCTGGTCTCCACCGCAAAGTGATTGTACTTTTTGCCGTTGTGGTCAATACCGCACACATAGTGACCATCGGGGTCACCGGGCATAACGCTCCATTCCTCGTTGAAGTATTTTTTCAGATCCTCCGCCTTCTTCATCCATACGTCATAAGCGTCGCAGTTGCCCCTTGCCTTGTTGAGCCCTGCATACGCCATCATCGCCTGATAAAGGCAAGCGATCTCGTCTCCCGTTTCCTTAAATGCTATTTCCGTCCTCTCGTCATAGGTTGCATAGGGCGTGCTGAGGTCGGTATCGTTTGTACCCTCGGGAATGCCGTTGCCATCAGTATCCAGGCTACGGATAAACGTCGTCAAAGTTCTTGTGCAGAAATCAAACACCTCGTCGCTGAGGTATCTTTCGTCACCCGTCCACAAATACTGTCTGTATATATGCTCCACCAGCTCAAACATGGGCGGGATCTCTCTTACAAAATAGTTATCATCCCTAAAGTCAAGGTCGTAGGGAGTTTCGCCGTCAAAATTGATGGACCAATAAGCAAAATATCCCCTCTCCTTTGTTGCGCTTCTGATGAAAGACATCATCATGTTGTAGTTTTCCTCGTTATAACCCAAAAAGCTTGCGCCCAATGAGGAATGCATATAGTCACGGCTGTAAAAAGCGGTCCTTGTTCTGTGTGCCGCCCAAAAACAAGGCATATAATCCCTTGCAGGGGCTCTGCCGTCGTTTATGGGGGCGTTTTTTCTGCCGGTAACTACGTACTGTCCGGCTTTTCGCTTGCACCACTCAAACCATTCAACCAATTCTCTGTTATCGGATTCAATATAACCCATTATTATCTCCTTTTTTATAAAGCTTATCTGTTCATTACCGTGTGTAAGCCGTAGGGCTTTACCTCTACGTCCACGTAGCTGACGTCAATACCATTTATAACCGTATGCTCCGCCTTTACCTGCTCCGAATCCACCTGCAGATACTCCGCATTGCCGTAGAAGCACGCACGCCATATAAACGTGTCACCCTCCAGGTTCCTCATCGTGGAAAGGTCACGTCCCGTATGCATCAGCTCAATAACGTTGCCGCCTATCTCCTGCTCCTGCAGAGTAAGGTATCTTATCTCGTCGGGCAAGCGGGAAAGTGACGAAATCATGCCATTGGGCACGTCCGGCTCCAAGCCCATAAGACCGTTTACCGTATTGGAGAGCATAGTGTACGACAACTCAGGATAATACCAGCAGGGACCCTGTCTGTAAGACTCATGGGGCAAATTCCACTGGGAGAAAATGTATTTCATCCAATTCCAGCCGTCCTCGCATCTGCCGTAAGCAAAATTCAGCCACGGCCAATAAGTATAGCCCTCAATATTGGAGTTTGCAGTCTCGGAGCCGATGCCATTGCCCTGCAGCTCATTTATGTGGGATAAAAAGCTTTGAGCCCTTTGTCCGCCGTCCAAAACCTGCTTCAACGCCATAAAATAGCTGGTCTCAAGCTTGTAGTAGTCGTACTTGTTGCCGTCAAAGTCGATACCGTGAACGTAAAGACCGTTTTTGTCACCGTCCTTAACGCTCCACTCGTCGTTAAAGTAGCGCTTCAGCTCCTCTGACTTTTTCATCCAAAGGTCATAAGCCGCCTCATCACCTCTTGCGTCGCAAATACCCGCATAAGCCAGCATCGCCTGGTACATACAGCCTATCTCATCACCCGACTCCTTAAGGTGCACAAATCCTCGCTCGTCGTAGGTGCAGGTAACGCCGTCTTCAATATTGCCCGACGTTCCCGTGCTTTCGGGTATGCCGTTGCCGTCCTTGTCAAACAGCTCCACAAAGTCCACCATAACGTGCGTATAGAATTTGAACATATCGTCGTCAATATAGCGCTTGTCCCCCGTCCAGCGGTAGAGTCTGTAGGCAGTTTCCACCAGCTCAAACATTGAGGGGATCTCGCGGATAAAGTCGTCGTCATTTCTGTAATCGCCGTCGTACTCGCTGCCGTCAAAATTCAGCGCCCAAACCGTAAACCACTGTCTGCGTTCCGTGCAATGGTCGGCAAAGGCCTTCATCATTCGGTAGTTTTCCTCATGCAGACCCAAAAGGGACGCACCCATATCCTGATGAGCGTAATCTCTTATATAAAAGGCGTAACGCGTCTTGTATCCAGCATAATAGCAGGGGATGTATTTTCCGTAACGGTCGGCAGCAGCGCCCAGAGGACCTGTTTTGCCCGTTACAACGTATTGCATCGCCTTTTTCTTACTTGCTTCGTAAAGCTCCACCAATGGAGCGTAATCAGATTCGATATAACCCATTATTATCTCCTATCAAATATCATCCGTGTACTGCTCCACCAAAATATCCGTGCCTGCAAGTATGTGCAGAGCCAGCTCATCCGGGTAAGGATGCTTGTACACTATTCTCTTGATCCCGCTGTTTATTATCAGCTTTGTGCATATAACGCAGGGCTGATGTGTGACGTATATCGTAGCGCCGTCCAAAGAAACGCCCAGCTTTGCCGCTTGGACAATGGCGTTTTGCTCTGCATGGATGGCGTAGCAATACTCCTGGCGTGTGCCCGACGGAATATCCATCTTTCTTCTGAGGCATTCACCCCGTTCCATACAGCTGGGATAGCCCTCGGGAGCACCGTTGTAGCCCGTTGTAAGTATTCTCTTGTTCTTGACGATTATTGCGCCGATCTGCCTGTTTGGCTGATAGCAGCTTGTCCATTTTGCCACATGGAATGCCAATTCCATAAAACGCTTATCCCACTTATCCATTTTTATCTCCTTTGTATATACGGGAGGACAGTATAAACTCCTCCACGGCTTTAGGCACCAAGCCTTTAATATCATCACCTTCGGCAACCAACCGTCTTACCACCGTTGAGGAAACCTCATCCCCACAAACGTCCAGCACGTAGCACACGGCGCCGTACACTCTTTCCAACCACTCACACCGCTTTTGCAGATATTCCCCCGCAACGTCCCCTCGTGGGTACACCGCAAAGCTGCAAAGCCTTAAAAGCTCATCCGCCCTGTGCCATTGCTCAATATAGTCGATGGAATCCCCACCAACAATAAAGAACAGCTCAGAATTGGGGTATTTTTTCTTCAACTCAACAATGGTGTAGTACGTGTAGGACTTGCCCCGCCTGTCAAGCTCTATCCTGCTTGCCTCAAAATGCGAAATATCCTTTATCGCCAGCTCCACCATGCGGTGTCTGACCTCGTCATCAACTCCGTGCTCCACAGCTTTGTGGGGAGGTGACGCCGATGTAATAAAGATAACCTTATCCAACCCCAGCTGAGCCATGGACTCCGTTGCAAGCTTTATGTGCGTATTGTGTATGGGATTAAACGTCCCACCCAATATTCCTATTCTCATAAAAAATCAGTCTTTTACAGCCGAGCCAATGATCTGCCTCAGCTTTTGAGTGTTTGCAGAAACGGTATGGTTGTTCTGCCCCAGCTCTGCCGCCCTTTTGGAAAGCGCTTTTCTGTATTCTTCGTCACAAACGAGCCTTGTCAACTCGCTTGCAAGCTCGTCCTCATCGGAAGCCACAGCCGCCGCACCCTCATTCCGCAGATATTCCATTGACGCCACGTCCCTTGGACCGTACGCCAGCATACAAGTACCCATCCTCATGGAGTCAGCGATCTTTGTGGAAACGGAAAACCTCACCCTTTCCACGTTTGCATCATCAAATGACTCCGTATGGATGACCACCATTGCCTCCTGCATGACCTTTGTTACCTCGTCAATGCTAACCCTGCCCATAAAGCGGATACCCTCCGCATTCTTTATCTCATCCAGCACCACGGGGTCTGTCGTACCAGTATAAACGTCCACAGCCATGGGATTATTGGGGTGGTCGATATCGATTACAGCCCGTGCTATCTCCATCAGCTGTCTGTGTCTGCCCAGAGAAATATTCCCCAAAAAAGCGATCCTGTTGTTCTTTTCCTCATGAGTAACGCCGTCCATTGCAGAGCTTGTGCTGATGGCAGAGGCCTTTGTCATGCCAAAAAGCTCATTGTACGCCTTGGTCATTTTATCGCAAATAGTCACCACCGCAGACGACCTTTCCATAACACTGCGAACAGCCCTCATAAACGCCCATCTGTTGTACTTTGCCAGCGGACCATAGAATTTGCCCTTATTGATATAAAAGTCGTCACAGCAATACGTCACTAAAGGAATATTCTTATCCTTTGATATCTCCAGCGCGATCTTGTAAGAAAATGTATAATCCCCCGATGCGAAGAATATCACGTCGGGCGCAAACTCATCTATCCAATCGTAAAGCTTTTGGCTTTTCCATTTTGCCATGCTCCACGCAGTATTCCTTAAAAACATACCAAAGGGGCGTCTTTTTGTAAAATAGCGGAATATGGCCTTTGTGCCGCCGCCCTTTCTCAACTGCGCCATGCTTGAGGAAAGGCTCTCCGTATTGTCAAGAGCTCTGCCCGCAGGCTTACGGTTGATAATGGACTTAAATGCGTCAACGTCAGTTATTGTAAAGTATCTGTCACATACACGGGTGGTGATCTTGTCTCGCTGGAATGCAAGCTGGGCAATTCTGCCCTTTTCCCACTGGCAAAACATATTGCTCAGCGTTCTGCCCATGTTATTAACGTCACCAAACATAGTATTGCTGATGACAAGCACCTTAGGATCCATCTTACTCTCCTTTGGATATTCTCTCAACAAAGCGGCGTATTCTGCCAAAGCCCTCTATTATCCTTGGTATCTCCAGAGTAAAGGCTATTCTGATGTAATTCTTGCAGGAATCGCCGTAAGCACCGCCGGGAACCACCGCCACGTGCTCCTCCTCCAAAAGCTTATAAGCAAACGCCTCACCGTCAAGACCCGTATCGGTAATGTCAATAAATGCGTAGAACGTGCCCTGAGGCGGGTTCATCTTCAGCAGGGGCATACCCTCCATCTGCTCAATAACACACTGACGCCTTGCCGTAAACTCGTCCACGATCTCCTTGGAATCAAAGCCTTCGTCGTTCAATGCCTCCACAAGTGCGTGCTGGGACATCAACGGCGCGCAGGCAACGATATTCTCCTGCAGTCTGGTGATGGACTGTGCCAGCTCCTTGGGCGCCGCCGCATAGCCAATTCTCCAGCCCGTCATTGCAAACTCCTTGGAAAAGCTGTAAATAAGGACGGTGTTCTCCTTCATACCCTCAAAATCCAATATACTGGAATACTCAACTCCGTCATACAGCAATCTGCGGTAAACCTCGTCGGTAATAACTGTAATATTGTATTTTTTTGATGTTTCCGCTATCCTGCCCATAAACTCCTTGTCGTACACCACGCCCGAGGGATTATTGGGGCTGTTTATTACGATAACACGAGTCTTGTCCGTCACCGCCGCCTCAACGTCGTCAGCACTGACCGCAAAGCCACCATTGTTTTCCTTGGCGGAAACTATCACAGGCACACCGCCGCACATAGTCACCATATGTCTGTAATTGATCCAATACGGCTCCAGCAGAATGACCTCATCGCCGCTGTTCAAAAGGCAAAGCAGGGATGCATACAACGCCTCCATTGCGCCGATAGTGGCAACTATCTCCGTTTCGGGGTCGTAAAAAACGCCATTTCTCCGTAAAACACTGGCAGAAATAGCCCTTCTCAATTCTATCAGTCCTGCATTGGCTGAATACCTGGTCTTGCCGTCCATTATTGCCTTGCAGGCGGCATTGCGTATCTCAATGGGAGTTTTAATGTCGGGATCTCCCAATGTAAAGTCAACTGTATCGTTATATTTTGCAGCCATGTCAAAAAGCTTTCTTGTAGGTGATGGTGTCAAGCCCATCGCAAGGTTAGAAATTCTCATTTTACGGGTACTGTCCTTATCGTATAATATACACATCTATTTTATCACAGAATGCGGAATAATGCAACAGTTATCTTGAATTTTTTATAAAAATAATAACCGCCGATACAAAAACAGAGGCGACCCAATAAGGCCGCCACAGTCAAACCGAAGTTATCTCGTTCTTTTTCTCTTTGTGTTTATGCCAACAACTCCCGACACAAATCCGCACACCAATGCGATGATCACATCCGCAAGCAGGTCCCCGCCAAGCTCCGGCGCACCGTAAAACAGCAAGCCCACCAGCATAGTCATCAGCACGTATACCAGTCCTGCCGCAGCGCCTGCCAGCCACCCCATTTTGGGTACTGTCTTGCCGCAAATAAGCCCCGCGGCACATACGCTCAATATCCTGACCACCTGCACCACGTAACCGCTTGCGCTGTCGTCAACGCCGGTCAAAAGCAGTATTACCGCAGAAAGCACCAACAAAAGCACCGTTGTCAATACCGCAAAGGCAGCCGCCTTTACCACCGTCAGGGCACTTCTGCCAAGCTCCGCCCTGCCCTCCTCGCCAATGCTCTCGCCAAGCTTCATTATTCCGATCTTTCCCATAGTCTTGTTCCTTTCAGTATATCCTTTGACCACTGTCAGTAAAGACTATGCAAGCACTCGGAATGATATGCAGGCTTTACAGGTTATTGTCCCTGTTTTTTCAGCCGATCCAGCTCCGCCTTGATCATATCCATTTCCTTTTTGAGGGCGTCCAGCTCCTCATTTGCTTTTACGGCTATTCTCTGTGCCTGCTTGATCTTTTCCTTTGAGTCCTCAACCAAAGCCTCAATATCCGCCTCGCGTTTTTTTACGTATTCGTCAACCTGGGCTTTGTCGTAGCCCAACATTGCGGTTTTGAATTTTTTATCCATCGTAATGCCTCTTTTTCTACAAAGAGGAGGCTATTTTACCCGCCTCCTCTTTGATGCTTTAATAAATAAGCTGAATTTCCATCTTGTTGCAAAGCTCAATAAGCTCATCGTCGGGACAACTGCTCAATATGAGCATATCCACGTCGCTGAGGTGAGCAAACGTGTACTGAAGATTCTTGCCCAGCTTTGTGGAGTCCATTATCATTATGACCTTTCTTGCCTTTTTGATAACAGCCTTCTTCAGCTGTGCCTCGTCATACGAGCTGCTTGTAAAGCCAAAATCCTCGGAATAACCCGAAGTTGCCATGATAGCCGTGTCGATATTGATATCCTCTACCTCTTTGATAGAAGAAATACCCGATACTGCCAGAGTATCCCTGTTGAGTCTGCCGCCCAGCAGAGTAACGTCAGTCTTGCTCTTTTTCATCAGCTCAATTGCAACGTTGGGTGCGCAGGTGGTAATGGAATAGTATCCATTTTCAACCTTGCTTGCCAAAAGCATCATCGTACTTCCCGAATCAAAGTACATTGAATGGTCAGGCTCAATAAACGGCAACGTCTTCTCTACAACGTCCATTTTTGCCGCTACGTTTGCCGCCGCCCTGATGGCGTACTTGTCGTCACCGTCATTGGATACGCTGGTTACCGACCTTGCGCCGCCTCTTACTCTGACGATCTGCCCATCCTTTTCCAGTATCTCAAGGTCACGTCTGAGCGTCATGCAGGAAACGTCCTGCACCAGCTCCATAAGCTCGTCGTAGGTTGCTTTGCCGTTTGCCTGAATGTAGTCGTTTATGATCTGCCTTCTGAAAACGTTCATTCATTCTCTCCCTTTCTTTTGTAATAATTCTTTATCCGTCTGCTCATGAGTACGGCTTTAATTTCTTTTCTATCACAGGCTCGTCAATTACCGCGTAATCCGGCAAGCCGTTGCTGTAAGGTATTGCCACCTCACCCTGAATAAGAGGCGTTACATACTCTGTGAACTTTTCGTTAATATTGTTACCCTCTTTGTTGATCCAATCCGTGGGGATGGTCTTTTCCGTATTTGCGGCAAGAGTCAGATCCAGGGGCACCACGTCCACCGTGTAAGGATCGTTGCTCTTTCTTTCAAACGCCGCCATCACACCGGAAATACCCTCCAATGCGAACTCCACAGACCTTGCTCCTGCAAGGTATGCCTCATCGTGATCCACCTTTGACATAATGTGAGACGCACACCTCTGGGCAATATCCAGATTAACAGTCTTTACCCTCTTGATGATGTTCTTCTTGACCTCTTCAGCCAGTGCAGCCGCAAGTCCGCCAAGCTGATGATGACCAAATTTGTCCTGCGTGTTTTTGCTTGAGGAGAAATAGGGCTTGCCGTCAGCTCCCCTTACGCCCTCGGATACAACCGCATACACCATAGTCTGCTGACTAAGTCTGTCGTTGATATCACCCAGGAATCTATCCAGATCAAACACAGCCTCGGGCAAATATATCAGGTCAGCTATCTGTTTGCCATTATACCTTGCGCAAGAAGCGGACCCCGCCAGCCATCCGGCATTTCTGCCCATAGTTTCCATAATAATTACGGTTTTGGAATTAGGGTACGAGAAGGTATCGTGAGCGCACTCCTGCAACGTCGTCGCTATGCACTTTGCCGCACTGCCAAAGCCGGGGCAATGGTCGGTACCAAAAAGGTCGTTATCGATGGTCTTGGGAATACCATTTACTCTAACGTCATAGCCGTGGAGCTTTGCGTATTTGTTAAGCTTCATGGCTGTGTCCATAGAGTCATTACCGCCGTTGTAGAAGAAATAGCCGATATTATGCGCCTCAAATACCTCAAATATCCTCTTATACTCCTCATCCTCCATATCAGCCGGCAACACGTGGCGGCACGAGAAAAGTCCCGCCGACGGCGTGCATCTGAGTCTGCGGATCTTCTCATCGGGGATAGCCGTCAGATCCACCAGCTGCTCATTCAAAACGCCCTCAATTCCACCAACTGCGGCAAACACCTTGTCCACTCCTTGGGACTTTACAGCCGCATCAAATGCACCCACTATGCTGGAATTTATAACAGCCGTTGGGCCACCCGACTGTGCAAGCAATACATTCTTTCCCATAATTACCTCCGTCCTTGTAAGCAATTATAACATACTGTTTCCAATAAAAAACACCATATTAACATTATTCCAAAAATCTATAATATAATCGCATTTTACTGTAATTATTTTATCACATAACTCTTTATATGTCAAGAAGTTTTTGTTAAAAAATCACACACTTTTCTCATTTTTACAATTTGTCCATACTTTTTGGTATCAACAAAAGCATATCGGGTAACAAAAAAGCGGTGGATCTCTCCACCGCCCGTAATTATCAAAAACCGAATTATTCCTCTCGCTCAGCCTTTACAGCAAGCTCCTCTTCGTGGACCGCAATAGCCTCGTAATATCTTTTCTTGGTCTTGTAGAAGAAGAATATAAACGCAATAGCGCAGATCCATCTGATGATGGTCCAAACAAACTCAACCGCACCGATATGGTCAATAAAGTGCAATATAAGCATAATGATAACAGCACCTGCCAAAACAATGTACGCAGTCTTAAGCCTCTTGCTCTTGATATCAACGTTACCTACGATGCTCATTTCGTCAATGCCGCCAACGATATAGTAAAGAACCGCAAGTGCACCAAACTCAACCAAAATATCGCATATCCACAGAGCAAAGGAGAAATCCTCACCCAGACCAATGCCATACGTTACCCATTCCACCAAGCCAATGCCAAACATCACCCAGCTGAGAGTCTCTGCCATCTTGAACTTTTTGCCGTTGCCGGAAAGTGATCTCAAGCCCATATAGATGATAATATAACCGACAAAGTCTGCAAGAAGATCAAAAACCGAGGAAGCAGATCTGACGCCGATAATACTGTCCACCGCAATGGGGAGATCCAACAGAATAAAGAACAAACCAATAAAAATAGTAAGCATATGTAAACCTCATATAATCCATTTTTCTGCAACAAAAATCACAGTACCAATATTATACCATATCGCATACAATAATGCAATATTTATCCGCAAAAATTCAAATATTTGTTACATTTTCCGCCGATAACTCTCTGCTCCGAGCAAAACAAATATCCAAAAATTAGCAGACTTTCTATGTTTTGATCCGCAAATTCGGTTATAATAATATCCGAGCTCGTTCTCAACATTTCTCTTGAAAGGAGGAGTAATCATCTGTATGAAAGCATCAAAAATAACCGCCATCGTACTGTCATTGGCTTGCGTGGCGGCTTTTGCAGGATGTGAGCCCATGGAGTCCATGCTCCCGCACAAGAGCACGTCACCTACCATCAACAACAAGCTCACGCCTTCCCCGTCTGTCACACCCATTGTGACACCCGATATCGGGCACACGCCCGACGTCGTTCCTACAAACGACCCTGACAGCATCCTGCCCGATCTGACACCTAACGTAACACCGGGAACTACCGTTGACCCCAACCACGGCAAGGGAAACGCACCCGACGATATGCCGTTTGTTTCACCTAACCCGTGGCAAACGGAAATGCCGGGATATGACAACCCCATGTACCCTAACAACTGATAAAAAAGCCTTTGTGACTTTAATAGGTCACAAGGGCTTTTATCCTTATTCATTATCTGAAAAGCTTGCCTTTATATCATCAACCGTGGATGTGCAATGCTCGCTTACTCTGTCAAAATCGATATACGGCACGTAGTAGGACTCCAAAGTGTTGTGAAGCCAATACGCATCCTTCAAGGATGTTTGCGCCGTCTGCAGAAGCGAATGGTACATACCGTTGTTTTCCTCTATCTTATCGGCAGAGCCTCTTACCCTTGCTCTGTTTACGCACTCCATAAGGTTTATTATCTCTGTGGCAACGGTGTCGTCGTTATTGTACTTATTCAACAGCGTTATGCCAACCTCCAGCTGAGGTATTACTATATGCTCTATCCTCGTTACGGGCTTCATGGGGCAATAATATGCCTCGCACATATAGCCTCGCTTTCCTGCCTCCGCCACAATTCTGTTCATCACCTCATCCGCACCTGCAAATGAGCCAACATTGTCCCCAATCATAAGTCCGTACACCCTCTTGCAGTCGTAAAGAACAGTATCCGCATAATTCACCAGCCCCGCAGGTGTCAGAGCACTGGCAAACAGTCGCCGTACCCGCTTTGAAAATGTCGGACTGCTTTCTGTAAATATCCTTTCAACAAGCTCGTTTGCCGCCTTGTTCAGCGCTTCGCTGTCTGTTGCGTCTGCGTAGATCCTTTCCGTATCCTCGGCAATGCTTGCCGCCGCAGATAGATACTTGTACGCCCTGCCGAATTCGTAGCTTATGTTGTACTGTGTGGCTATTATCTCATCCTTGTGGCGCTTTATCTCTCGCTCGTACCAGAACTGTCCAAGATTTATTATCTCATCCACCGCCGCAGGATAGCATGGGTCAATAACGTGGGGCGCGGTGCCGTCCACCAGCACCACCTCTCTGTCGCAGAGTCTGATGCCGTCAAGAGAATGAGGGTCTGACGAGCAATGGAAATACTCTATCCTCTCCCCCTCCTTTGCAAAGACGTCCGCAATACGCTTCATATAAGAGGATTTACCCACGCCGGGGCCACCCTTAAGGCAGTACATTTTTACTGCGTTTTTTCTGTCAACTA
>JAGBHJ010000073.1 GCA_017935525.1 Clostridia bacterium
ACACGGACGCAGTCCTCTTTAACAGCGGCAGACTCATTTGTATCCACCTTTCCGTATATCGTGCGTAGTCGTCATCATCCATCCTGTGGAATTTACTCTCCCCAAAGGTCTTGTTCAGATTGTATGGCGGGTCCACTATCATAAGGTCGGCAAAGCCCTTGGGTAATTTCCCCATCGTATCAAAGGTATCTCCCCATATTATACTGTCTATGGCAGATCCACCTTTTTCAATGCAGTCAGCAGTAACGCATCGCGACAAATAAAGCTCCCTCTCCTCATCCGTCAGCAAAAGTGTCTTGTTTCTCTGTGCCTTCATATTTCCTCTTTAAAACTCCAAAGAGACGCCATTGACGCCCCTTTGGATAGTATATTATTTCATCTGACTTTTATAATAATTCATGAGGCAACCCTCAACGATTATATCTCTTTCCGACTCCTCAAGTCCCTTGAGTGAAAGCTCAACGTCAACCACTCTGCCATCTGCCTTTACTATCTTTGCAGGGACAGTTGTTGCCATATTCTTTAACGCATCAAGAACGCCGGAAATTACTACTGCGTCGTCAACGTCAATGTCAGGTCTTTCGCTTACCGTAAAGGGCAACATACCCCAGTTTACGCAGTTGCTTCTGTATCTCTTTGTTGCGTACTCAATGGCAATGTTAGCCCAGCCGCCAAGCACTCTCTGGCAGGACGCCGCCTGCTCTCTTGCAGAGCCGTCACCGGGCTTTGTGGCATAAACAAAGCTGCCCACACCCGTTGTTGCAGGGTCAAAGCTCTTGCCCAACGCCTTTTCTACCGCCAGTATTCTCTCGTCCTTTACGCCTTCCTTGATTCCCTCGTATATCGCCTTGGAGGCCTTTGCTCTGCCAACGTACTTGGGCTCACGTCTTGAAAGTGCAAATTCTGCCAGCTTCATGGGGTTGGAACGGTAGGAGGAGGTTTCACCCGACGGGATCAACTCATCAGTCGTTGTTACCTCGTCGTCCAGCACCGCCGCCGCAAACAGCACCAGATCATCCTTCATGGAGGGGATCTCGGGCCAATCAACTATGTTGGGGCCGTACTTCAGCTCCACAGACTTATCGGGATTGCCAAAGCCGTTGTAGCATCTGTTCTTGTAGATCTGACCGTTAAACTGATATTCCTTTGTTTCAGTAGGCATTTCCACCTCAGTAGCAGGTGTGATGATACCTCCGTTGAGTGCTGTTGCCGCAATGGAACGTGCATCCATCAATGCAACGCCTGCCACCTGTCCCTGATTAGGCTTGGAGCCCTCTCTGTTGGGGAAGTTTCTGGTGGTGTGACGAATGCTCAACGCACCGTTTGCAGGCACGTCACCTGCGCCAAAGCAAGGACCGCAGAATGCTGTCTTTATAACTGCGCCAAATTCCATAAGGTCATTGATAGCGCCTATCTTATTCAACTGATAATATACGGGCTGGCTCTGGGGATATACGTTCAACGTAAAAGCATCCGTACCTGCGCTGTGACCCTTAAGAAGGTCTGCCGCCGTGTAGATATTTTCAAACGTACCGCCGCTGCAGCCTGCAATAATACCCTGGTCCGCCATAACGCCCTTGGGAGTGATCTTGTTTCTCATCAAGAGGCCGTCAAAGCCCGTTGACTTGTCCTTTTCCAGCTCCGTAATGATGTCAGCCGCATTCTTTGTAAAATCCTTGATGGTATATGCGTTTGACGGGTGGAACGGCAGAGCGATCATAGGCTCAACCTGGGACAGATCCATATAAACCACCATGTCGTAAAGAGCCAATGCCTCTGGAGCAATGGGAGCGTAATCGTCGGGTCTGCCGTGGATATTGAAATACTGCTGTGTCTTTTCGTCCGTAGTCCAGATGGATGACAAGCAGGTAGTCTCCGTGGTCATAACGTCTATTCCGGAACGGAAGTCCATGGAAAGATCGCCAACACCGGGGCCTACAAACTCCAGCACCTTATTCTTTACCAAGCCGCCGGGGAATGTGGACGCAATAAGGTCAAGAGCAACGTCCTGTGGACCAACGCCAAGCTTGGGTGTACCCGTAACGTAAACCAGAACCACCTCGGGGCGCTTTACGTCATAAGTTCTGCCAACCAGCTGCTTAACCAGCTCGGGACCGCCCTCACCGATAGCCATGGTACCAAATGCACCGTAGCGTGTGTGGCTGTCGGAGCCCAATATCATCTTGCCGCAGCCAGCCATCATCTCTCTCATGTACTGGTGGATAACGGCGATGTGGGGAGGAACAAAAATTCCGCCGTAACGCTTTGCCGCAGAAAGACCGAACAAATGGTCATCCTCGTTGATGGTACCGCCCACCGCACAAAGGCTGTTGTGGCAGTTTGTCATAACGTAGGGCATGGGGAATTGCTCCAATCCGCTGGACTTTGCAGTCTGAATGATACCTACGTATGTAATATCGTGGGATGCCATTGCATCAAATTTTAT
>JAGBHJ010000074.1 GCA_017935525.1 Clostridia bacterium
CAGTTGGCTTGCAGAACCCCGGCGTGGAAAAGGTAAAGAGTCAGGAGCTGCCCAAGCTGAAGGCTTGCTTCAACAAGCCCGTAATGGCAAACATAAGCGGCTTTTCCAGTGAGGATTACGCATACACCTGCAAGGAGCTGGACAACGAGGAACAGATAGGCTGGTTTGAGGTGAATATCTCCTGCCCCAACGTCCATGGCGGCGGCATGAGCTTTGGTACATCCCCCGAGGCGGCGGCACAGGTTACCCGCGCGGTAAAGGCTGTTACCACAAAGCCCGTGTATATGAAGCTTTCTCCCAACGTTACAAATATAGTGGACATTGCCAAGGCTTGTGAGGAAGTAGGAGCTGACGGCATCAGCATGATAAATACGTTGATGGGAATGCGTATTGACCTTAAGACAAAAAAGCCTGTTATAGCAAACAAGCAGGGCGGCTTTTCCGGCCCTGCAATAAAGCCCGTGGCACTTGCCATGGTATATAAGGTGTACGAGGCGGTAAAAATACCGATCATCGGCATGGGTGGTATCGCAACGGCGGAGGACGTTATTGAGATGATGCTGGCAGGAGCAACGGCAGTTGAGATCGGTGCGGCAAATCTGGTGGACCCCTTTGCGTGCAGAGATATTATTGCGGATCTGCCCCGAGTTATGGAAAAATACAGAATAAATTCATTGGAAGAAATTATAGGAGGCGCTCACTGATGGGTAAGGATGTTATTGTAGCTTGTGATTTTTCAAGCAAGGAAGCGGTTATGAATTTTCTCGACAAGTTCGAGAACGAAAAGCCTTTTGTAAAGATCGGTATGGAGCTTTATTATGCTGAAGGTCCTGCCATTGTAAAGGAGATAAAGGACAGAGGTCATAAGATATTTTTGGACCTTAAGCTGCACGACATTCCCAACACAGTAAAGAAGGCTATGTCCGTTTTGGCAAGGCTTGGCGTTGATATGTGTAACGTACACGCAGGCGGTACCGTTGCCATGATGGAGGCGGCTGTTGAGGGACTCACAAGAGAGGATGGTACAAGACCTCTTATTATTGCGGTAACACAGCTTACTTCCACAAGTCAGGAGAGAATGACACAGGATCTGCTTATCAACGAGCCTATCGATAAGGTAGTTATGCACTATGCTGCAAATGCAAAGAAGGCAGGCCTTGACGGCGTTGTATGCTCACCCCTTGAGGCGGGCAAGGTACACGAGGTATGCGGTGACAGCTTTGTTACTGTTACTCCCGGCGTAAGATTTGCAGACGGCGACGTGGGCGACCAGGTAAGAGTTATGACACCTGCCCAGGCAAAGGCTATCGGCTCCGACTACATCGTGGTTGGCAGACCTATCACAGCGGCAGAGGATCCCGTTGCGGCATACAAGAGATGCGTTGAAGAATTTGTTGGTTAATAAGGAGAATTGATATGGAAAGCTACAAGAGAGAGTTTATAAAGTTTTTGGAAGGCGCAGGTGTGCTGAAGTTTGGTGACTTTACAGCAAAGAGTGGCAGAAAGATCCCCTATTTTATAAATGCGGGCGACATCAAGACGGGCGACCAGATCGCAAAGCTGGGCGAGTTCTACGCAAAGAGCTATTTTGAGAAGGTTGGCAACAGAAGAACAGTTCTCTACGGACCTGCATATAAGGGCATTCCGATAGCTGTTTCCGCATCCGTTGCACTCTCCAAGGAAGGTCTTGACGTTCCCTTCTTCTTTAACAGAAAGGAAGAAAAGGACCACGGCGAGGGCGGCGTATTTGTTGGTTACGTTCCCCAGGCAGGCGAGGATATCGTTATTGTTGAGGACGTTATCACAGCAGGCACGGCTATTCGTGAGAGCATGGCAAACCTTTCCAAGCTGGAGGGCACAAAGATCGCCGCAACGTTTGTAATGGTTGACCGTAAGGAAAAGGGTAAGGGCGAAAAGAGCGCTATGGCGGAGATCGAGGAGGAATTTGGCTTCCCCGTATATTCCGTTGTTGACGTTTACGACATTATCGAATACTTGGAAGAAGACGAAAAGAACAAGGAAAACGTTGACAGGATCAAGAATTACCTTGCCATCAACGGCGCAAAGGCATAATAGCAGAGGTCTTGTATGAGGAGCCTTATTGATATACTGGATCTTACCACACAGGAGATCGACGAGCTGATCGCTACGGCAAACGACATCATCGCAAACCCCAAAAAGTACAGCGAGATCTGCCACGGCAAAAAGCTTGCTACGTTGTTCTATGAGCCGTCCACAAGGACAAGGCTCAGCTTTGAGTCAGCAATGTATGAGCTGGGCGGATACGTGCTTTCCGTTGCAGGTGCGGATTCTTCATCTGCTGCAAAGGGTGAAAGCGTTGCCGATACGGCAAAGACCATATCCTGCTATGCGGATATAATTGCAATGCGTCATCCCAAGGAGGGCGCACCCCTGGTGGCATCCATGAACGCTACCATCCCCGTTATCAACGCAGGTGACGGCGGACACAACCACCCCACACAGACCCTGACAGACCTTTTGACAATATCAAGAGAAAAGGGCAGACTGGGTAATATGACGGTGGGCTTCTGCGGAGATCTTAAGTTCGGCAGAACGGTGCATTCCCTTATTTCCGCACTTTCAAGATACGAGGGCATCAAATTTGTGCTGATCTCTCCCGATGAGCTTAAGGTGCCCAGCTACGTTAAGGATGCGCTGGAGAAAAAGGGCATTGAATACTCGCAGACAACGGATCTTCTTTCTGCGTTGCCACAGCTGGATATCCTATATATGACGAGAGTGCAGAGAGAGCGCTTCTTTTCATAACAGCCAATATTGCAAACGATTATAATCGCGACGTAATGGCTTTTCCGGGTCGCGTGGGCGATAAAACATCGGAGGG
>JAGBHJ010000075.1 GCA_017935525.1 Clostridia bacterium
CACTCTGCCGTTGAGCTTGACGATGGCAAGGGGGAATATCCTACAAGCCAATGGGCGCTTGTCCCTGTTGCAGGTGCCGTTGCACACCAGCAGCTTTTTGCCGTTGGCATCAATGATGTTAAACTCGTTTTCGCCGTACAATTCCTCCTCCCCGGGGAATAAAAGCATTCCCGTGGTGCTGTCACCCTTGCAGCAGGCGGCGTTGCACAGTCTGCCGCAGTCGGACTTTAAGGGTGTCAGTCTGCTTAGTATTTTGTATGCTTCTTGTATGAGTGCGGATCTTTCTGTCATAGCATCTCCTTGGTGTTATTTTCTGTAAGTATAACACATCAAGGGCGATTTTGCAAGGGGGAGGCAAAGGTTTTGTGAAAAAAGCTTTCACCCCCGATAATGAAAAATTTCACAATACTTTCATAGTTTTTTTCTTTTTATTAATACATAGTTCACTTTTGTGGGTTATAATATACTTGTAAAAATGAATAGGAGGATGTTTTTATGAATAGAAGTAAGAAAGTATTGTCAATTCTGTTGTGCTTGGCGCTCTTTGCAGTCTCTATGACGGGCTGCGTGGAAATCGGTAGCGGCAAGAGTGCGTACGAGATAGCAGTTGAGTACGGATTTGTGGGCACGGAAGAAGAATGGCTGGAATCCTTAAAGGCGGATTGTGACTGCGGTGACAACTTTAGCAGCTCGACGGATAACAACACCGTTGTGGGCGACATCACCATTAACGCAGACGGCTCAACGGGCGTACAGTACGCCGTGGCGAAGGGCTTGCTCAGCTCTGTCAGCATTTATACGACCTTTGAGCAGACTGTTACAAGCGGTGGCTTTTGGGGCAGACCCGGTGATTCAAAAACGTATGAGTATTATTCCGCAGGCTCGGGTGTGATCTACCAGCTGGATAAGAAAAAGGGCAACGCCTACATCATAACCAATTATCACGTGGTTTATGACGAGGATTGCGATACTAAAAATCATATCAGCACGGATATACAGGTATTCCTTTACGGAATGGAGTATGCAGATCAGGCGATCACCGCAACGTACGTCGGCGGCTCCATGACATACGACATTGCCGTGCTTTACGTGGAAAACAGCAATTTGTTGAAGAACGCAAGCGTTGAGGCAATCAGCGTGGCAGATTCTGACGAGATTGTTACGGGACAGTATGCTATTGCTATCGGTAATCCTGAGGCGATGGGTATATCCTCTACCTTGGGTATTGTCAGCATACCGTCAGAATATATACAGATGTCATCCCTTGACTCTTCTTCTGACGAAAAGTTTTCTACTCGTGTTATAAGAATAGATACTGCGGTAAACAGCGGCAACAGCGGCGGCGGACTCTTTGATACAAACGGAGATCTGATAGGCATTGTAAATGCGAAGATGGCGGATACTTCCGTTGAAAACATAGGCTACGCAATTCCCTCAAACGTTGCTGTGAGCATTGCGGACAATATAATCTACTACTGCGTTGATACCGATTGCGAAAACGTTATGAGAGCCATTCTCGGTATAGGCGTCAAGGTGGGCGACTCAAGAGCGATATACAATGCAGAAACGGGATTGTTTGAGATCGAGGAAAAGATCATCGTTGGCTCTGTAAGCGACGGCACACCTGCAAAGGGAAAATTCCAAGTGAACGACGTTATAAAGAGCATAACGCTCAACGGCAAAACAAAGCAGGTCACAAGACAGTATAAGGTTATTGACACCATGCTTGCCGCAAGAGTGGGCGACGTTGTAAGCTTTGAGCTGGAAAGAGACGGCAAGACTGTTACCGTTACCATAGAGATAACGGAGGATTGTCTGACGGCATATTGATAAATATAATATAGTCAATAAAAAGCCCGAGGTTGGCGCACCTGCGATAAAGCAGGTGCGCCAA
>JAGBHJ010000076.1 GCA_017935525.1 Clostridia bacterium
ATGTAACGGCGCAGGCAAGATATACGAGGAAAAATGTCCCAAGTGCGGCGGCGCCAAGGTAAACAGAACAAAGAGAAAGATAAACATCACCATCCCCGCAGGTATTGACGACGGTCAGGCAATTCCGTTGAGAGGTCAGGGCAACCCCGGCGAAAACGGCGGTCCCAACGGTGATCTTTACATCGCTATCAGCATCAAGCGCCACGAGATATTCAAGAGGGACGGCTACGACGTTTACTGCAACGTGCCCGTTACCTTTGTGGATGCGGCGCTGGGCAGAGAGGTGGAGATACCCGTATTGGACGGTACCACAAAGTACAAGCTCCCCGAGGGAATACAGTCGGGCACGGAGATAAGACTGAGAGGTCAGGGTGTAACAAGGCTCAACAGCCAGGTAAAGGGTGACCTCTACGTTACCGTGACGGTGGAAACTCCCACAAAGCTCAACAAAAAGCAGAAGGAGCTTTTGGAGAAGTTTGACGAGGCTGCAGGCGGGGACGATCTTTATTCAAGGATCAAGAGCCACAAGAGCGTTTTGAAGCGCTTTGCGGAATCCGTAAAGAAGGAGCTTGAAAAGCGCGAGGAAGAAAAGCGAGAGGCCGAGAAAAAGGCGGAAAAGAAGGATTGATATCCTTGGAGATATTTGATATATGATGAGATTGCAAAAATATCTGGCAGCCTGCGGAGTTGCGTCCAGAAGGTCGGCAGAAAACATGATAGCCGCGGGCAGAGTGGCTGTAAACGGGCAAACGGTGACGGAAATGGGTACCTCCGTGGAGGAGTACGTTGACGAGGTCACGGTGGACGGCAACGTTGTAACCCTTGAAGAGAGAAAGGTCTATATCCTTTTGAGCAAGCCCAAGGGCTACGTTACAACGGCACAGGATACCCACGGCAGACCTACGGTGCTGGACCTTGTTGACGTGCCGGAGAGAGTTTTCCCCGTGGGAAGGCTGGACCTTAACACAGAGGGTCTGCTGATATTGACCAACGACGGCGAGTTTGCCAACCACATGATGCACCCCAAGTATGAGTGCGAAAAGACCTACTTTGCAAGGCTTGCGGAGCCGCTGGGGGATGCCGAGGCGGATAAGCTAAGGCACGGCGTGTGGATAGAGGAGGAGCAGTTTACGACTTCCCCCGCTACGGTGGTAAGACGTGACGCAAACAAATTCAGCATAACCATACGCGAGGGCAAAAAGCGCCAGGTAAGAAGAATGTTTGAGGCCGTGGGCGGCAAGGTGCTGTATCTGAGAAGAACGGCCATCGGAAAGCTGCGTGACACAGATCTGGAAAAGGGAAAATGGAGATACCTGACGGATGAGGAGGTCAGGTACCTTTTGGAGTATTCCGGCACGGGCAGGGACTAAAGGATCGGTTTTTTGAACAAAAATAGCCGTTTTTCGCAAAAAAATATAAAAAATACGGGATTTTATCAAAAAATATTGATTTAAGGTCTTGAAAAAAACAGAAAAAATTGGTATAATAAGCAAGATGTGATCAAAGGCTTTTGATCGCGGGCAAAATTTGTAAAATTAAAAGAATTACATAATATTATGCACCTTTATTAGGAGGAATTACAAGTGAAAATTGTAACAGAAAAGATCGGTACAAATAAGGTAAAGATGGAAATTACCGTTGAGGCTGCTGAGTTTGAAAAGTCAATGACAGTTGCTTACAACAAGGTAAAAGGCAAGGTAAGCATCAGAGGCTTCCGTCCCGGCAAGGCACCCAGAAAGGTGATCGAGCAGGCATACGGCGAGTCCATTTTCTACGAGGAAGCATTCAACGATGCAGTGCCGAAGGCATATGAGGAAGCAGTTAAGTCCGAGGGTATCTACCCCGTTGACAGACCTGACGTTGACATCGTTAACATCGCAGGCGGTCAGGACTTTGTATTTACAGCAGAGGTTTTTGTAAAGCCTGAGTTTGAGCTGGGCCAGTACAAGGGCGTTGAGGTAGAGAAGAAGAGCTACCCCGTAACAGACGCAGAGGTTGAGGCTCGCATCGAGTCCGTAAGAGACCGTAACTCCCGTTGGGTAGGCGCTGAGGACGATTACGAGGCAAAGAACGGCGACAAGCTCAATATCGACTACAAGGGCACAGTTGACGGCGTTGCATTTGACGGCGGCACAGCAGAGGGCTACTCCATCGTTCTTGGCTCCAACACATTTATCCCCGGCTTTGAGGAGCAGATGGTTGGCATGAAGACAGGCGAGGAGAAGGACGTTAACGTAACATTCCCCGAGGAATATCACAGCGAGGAGCTTAAGGGCAAGGCTGCGGTATTTGCAGTTAAGGTTAACGAGATCCAGTACAAGGAAATGCCCGAGCTTGACGACGAGTTTGCAAAGGACGTAAGCGAGTTCGATACATTTGAGGAGTACAAGGCAAGCGTTGTTAAGGAGCTTAACGACAATGCTGAGCTGAGAGCAACAAGAGAGATGGAAAACGCTCTTATCGACAAGGTTGCAGAGAACACAGAGATCGACATTCCTAACGGCATGATCGAGAGCCAGATCGACAACATGGTTGAGGAGATGGGCTACCGTATGCAGAGCATGGGAATTTCCGTTGAGCAGTACCTCCAGTACACAGGCACAACAATGGATAAGATCCGTGACCAGCAGAGAGACGAGGCTGCAAAGACAGTTAAGGCTCAGCTTGTACTTGAGAAGCTGGCTATCGTTGAGGGCATTGAGGCAAGCGACGAGGAGATTGAGGCTGAGTACGCAAAGCTGGCAGACGAGGCAAAGCTTGAGGTAGAAAAGGTTAAGGATATGTTTGCTGCTGATAACTCTTACGTTAAGGGCAGAATCGTTTCCGCAAAGACGATCGAGATGCTCAAGGCTAACGCTGTATATGTCGAAGCAGAGGTAAAAGAGTAATCTTAGTGTGAATTTTGCCTGGTATGAATAAAACCGCAGTGTGTCGGGTATATTTGTAAGGCAGTGTAATTTTGATAGGGTGAGCTGATGTGGGGACGGTATTACTCGGTTGTTACGGTAATGGCACGCATCAGCTCTTTTTTTAACAAATTGATTTTATAAGAAGGAACGGTGATTTGTATGAATTTGATCCCCTACGTTGTGGAACAGACCGGTAAGGGCGAAAGACAGTATGATATTTTCTCCCGTTTGCTTATGGAGAGAATTATATTTATCAGCGGAGAGATAACCACGGAGATGGCTGACCTGGTTGTGGCACAGCTGTTGTTCCTGGAGGCTGATAACGTGGATAAGGATATAACATTGTATATCAACAGCCCCGGAGGCTCTGTTACTGCGGGCATGGCGATTTACGACACTATGCAGTATATCAAGTGCGATATTTCCACCATCTGTATCGGTATGGCGGCATCCATGGGAGCATTCCTTTTGGCGGCGGGCAAAAAGGGCAAGAGATACGCTCTGCCCAACAGCAACATAATGATCCATCAGCCCTTGGCTTACGGCTTGGGCGGTCAGGCGTCAGACGTGCTTATTCATGCGGAAAACCTTGTTAAGACAAAGAAAACGTTGAACGGATTGCTGGCAGAAATGACGGGCAAGCCTGTTGAGCAGGTGGAAAGGGATACCGACAGAGATCACTTTATGACGGCTCGTGAGGCTTGTGAGTACGGCTTGATAGACGAAGTTGTTGTAAATAAGAAGTAATTCTCAGAAAGGTTTATATATGCCAAATTACGAAGACAGACTTTATGCGGAGTGCTCCTTTTGCGGCGCACGCTCCAACGAAGTAAACCAGATGATCGCAGGCACGGGAGTCCACATCTGTGATAGATGCGTCCGTGAGTGTATGAAGATCATTTCTGCGGAGGAGGCTTCCCCCGAGCTGTTGGATATGGAATATCCTACACCCAGGGAGATGTACGACTACCTTAACCAGTACGTTATAGGCCAGGAAACTGCAAAGAAGTACCTTTCCGTTGCGGTTTATAACCACTACAAGAGGTTGAACAACAACGTGGCTGCAGAGGAAGATTTTGAGATACAAAAAAGTAACGTGCTTTTGCTGGGTCCTACGGGTACGGGCAAGACCTACCTGATACAGACGCTGGCAAAATACATGAACGTGCCCTTTGCCATGGCGGACGCAACTGCATTGACAGAGGCGGGCTATGTGGGTGAGGACGTTGAAAATATCCTCTTAAAGCTTATCCAGGCGGCGGATTACGATATCGAAAAGGCGGAGCGCGGTATTATCTATATCGACGAGATAGATAAGATCTGCAAAAAGCAGGAAAACGTGTCCATCACAAGGGACGTCAGCGGCGAGGGTGTTCAGCAGGCGTTGCTTAAGATAATGGAGGGAACGATAGCTAACGTACCGCCCCAGGGTGGCAGAAAGCATCCCCAGCAGGAGTGCTTGCAGATAGATACCACCAACATACTCTTTGTGTGCGGCGGCGCATTTGCGGGTATTGACTCCATCATCACGGCAAGAAGCACAAAGAAGGGCATGGGCTTTAATTCCGAGGTCCACTCCAAGGAGGAAAAGCGACTGGGTGACATTCTTGCGGACGTTGAGCCCCAGGATCTTATAAAGTACGGCCTTATCCCTGAGTTTGTGGGCAGATTGCCCGTTATCGTAACGCTCCACGACCTTACGGAGGATCACTTGATAAGAATACTCTCCGAGCCCAAGAATTCCGTTATCAATCAGTATAAGAAGATGTTTGAGATGGATGGAATTGAGCTGGAGATCCCCGAAAAGACGTTGAGAGCCATTGCAAAGGAAGCCATCAAGAGAAATACAGGCGCAAGAGGCTTGAGGTCCATTATTGAGGACGTGCTGATAGACGCAATGTTTGATCTGCCG
Organism: Clostridia bacterium; assembly: GCA_017935525.1. Classification (GTDB taxonomy): domain Bacteria; phylum Bacillota; class Clostridia; order HGM11327; family HGM11327; genus SIG351. The sequence goes on from JAGBHJ010000076.1 coordinate 4,822, forward strand.
TCACGCAGGGACGTAAAGAGATGCATTGTGACGGAGGAGTGCGTGACGTTGAACAAGGCACCCACAATGCTCCTGTATGATGACAGAGCGATAGGTATGCCCGAGGTAAGATGAGGGCAAAGGGCGTTGTGAGATGCCCGTAAATAAAAAATTAAGCAATAAACACGGCGGAGAAGACTCTGCCGTGTTGTTTTATATGGGGGAATGTTTTTGGGACGGCGAGGGTGTAGGATACGGTAAAACCTCTTTGCTCGTGAAGAAAGGAAGGACAATACTGACGAAAACAGGTGCGAGAGTATAACTTCCCCAGCCCATTACCCAAGACTTACGGGCTTTTACAAATCTACCGACCTAAAGCTCCGTAGCATATGAGATGTACCGTATAAAAGCGTTTCAAGGGTGGGTGGTCAAGGCGGGAGGGGAAATCCTAATGGTTCGCTTGCGAACCGATGTTCCATCCCGCCTTGTTGTTCTTTGGATACTTTCTGTCAATACAGAAAGTATCATAGTCGCAACAGGATTTGGTATAAAAGAAGAAAAGTGTGTGCAAGAAAAGAAAGTGGAAATTTAGGTAAATTGGACCGTCGAGGATGACTATACAGGATACCAAATTCACGTTTCTCCAGCATTACATTCTCGTTTCTGCAACTATTTTCTTCACGACAAAAGAGATAAATTTTCACCGAGACTTCGTCTCATAAATGCTCCGCCTTGGCTCTCCCGGTGGGTGAGAGGTCATCAATAAAAAAACGGCACGATCTCTCGTGCCGTCAAATGCTTTCCATTATACGGAAAATTACTTACCGTAAAGCTCCTTAGCGATCTTAAGGCTCTCAATGCGGTCCATTGTGGGGCTGTATTCCAAACCGCAAGCACCCTTGTAGCCTGCCTTATCGATTGCGTTGAAGATAACCTTGTAGTTGCTCTCACCGTACTGGAGCTCATGTCTGCCGGGATGGCCTGCGCTGTGGAGGTGAGCGATGCAATCAAGATTCTTTGTTACGTTGGGGATGATGTTACCCTCCATGATCTGCTGGTGGTAGATATCGTAAACTACCTTAACGAGGGGATGGTCAACCTCGCGAACGATGTCAAAGCCTTCAACAGCGCTCCAGAGGTAGTAGCCGGGGTGGTCAACGTAGAGGTTGAGGGGCTCGATCATGATAGTAACGCCTGAATCGTCCAAGATCGGCTTTGCAGCCTTGAGTGCTGCAACAATGGAGTCGTGCTGGAGCTGTCTGTCAGCGCCTGTGTCGTTACCGACCTGAGTGATAAGCTTGGAAGCGCCGATCTTCTTTGCAGCGGCACAGCTCTCCTTAAGACCTGCAAGCCAAAGGTCACGGTGCTCGGGTGATGTCATACGGAATTCAGTTGTACACATACTGAGGACCTCAACGCCTGTGGACTTAACTGCAGCAGCAACCTCGTCCAGATCAAGGTGCTTCCATGCGTAGGTTTCAGCTGCGTCATAGCCCAGCTCGCCAATAGTTTCAAGTGCTTTTACAAACTGGTGGTCATCAAAAAAACAAGGTACAGGTACACAAAGTCTCATACTGTTTTTCTCCTTCTCAATAAAAAATATAGTTTTTGGGCATACGCCCAGATGTTAGTAATATGATACCATAATTCTCTGTTTTTTTCAACTGTTTTTTGCTAAAATCAGAGATTTTTTTGTCAATAAATAACCTTTACCGCATCCAGACAGATCACCTTATCCTCCGCTGCGTATATCTGCAGAACGTGCTTTCCGCCGTATAGGTTATCCGACTTATAGAACAGAACGTGGCCCTTTATCTCCTCGTCGTACTGGGAAACGTGGGCGCAGGGTATGCCGTCGATAAATATGTCGGCATGGCCGTAGGTGCTCTTGGTGGCGCCGTATATCTCTATTGCGCTGCCCTCAAATGCAAGGTAGAGGGAGTCGCCCTTGTCGCAACCGCAATGCAGCTCTCGCTCGTAACAGCCCTTTGCTCGGTTGGTTTCGTCGTATCCCCAGCATGATGCATAAAACCATGCTCCGTTGTAGCAGATACGCTTGTCGGTATTGTTTATCCATTCGTACTTGGGAGGCTGGGGCGTACCGATGCGGTCAAAACGGATAACGTGGTCAAAGCATTCCGATTTTTGAGATACTTTGATGACGTAGCCTGCGTCCGTTTTTGTAAACTCCGTTATGTTGAGGGTCTCGCAGATCGGGCATGAAAGCTCAATTTCGTCCTCGGGGAGTCCCAACTCAATAACGCCGTCCTCGGGGAGCGCCATGATGTGGAGATATTCGTAGGCTTTGCCCTCGCCCGTCATAAAGAACATCATGTTGTTGTCCTCAAGGCAGGAGCCGGACCGTGTGGGGTAGCTTGTGCTGGGGGTAGCGTCCATAAATGACTCCTTGTAGTTGGCAAGGATCGCTTTTATTTCCGCCATGGTCTCCTCAACGCCTATTGACCACAGATTGCCCTCGGTAAAGGTTCCTGATGCGTAAAGCACGTTGCCGCAGGCGGAGCATGAGCCGTTGAACATTGTGTATGTCACAAGCTCCTTGACGGTTGAGGTAAGAATGCTTTCTCCCGTCCTTGAGGGGGTGGACATCCAGCCCGATGAGAACGGCGCAAGGGTGGTGGCGATGTTTTTGCTGCAGTACCATTTGTGCGCATCCTTGTAGCCGAATAATTGGGAGATAAAGCCCATAAATGTTTCTGAATTGCCGTAATCGTTGGTATAAACGTTGCCGTAGTAATTCTGGAACGTAACAAGGTCGGGGTTGTGGGACTTCATTATGCTTCTGATCTTTAGGTAATTGACTATCTGGTGGTCCGTGTTTGTGTGCAGGTAGTCTGCAGGGTCCTTGGGACCGTTGCTGTCGGTATAGTATCCCGAAAGCCTTGATGCGTATCTTTCTGCAAACTCCTCATAAAGCTCCAGCATATACTCATTCCATTTGTCGTAGTCAAAGTTAGAAAGGTTTGGCTGCTGGGAATCCGTTTCGTGCGCGCCCTGTCCCCAGCCTGTTTTGATCTTGTCCTCCTCGGAAAAATCGTGGCCGTCACGAGGGTGGGTATACATCACCACATGGATGTCACGTGCTCTTACGCTGTCGATAATATCACCCAGCAGATCTCTTTTGGGGCAGTTGCCGGGACGCCATTTTTCCGATACTGCGCTGGGGTACAAGGGCTGTACCGCAAAATGCCACGCGGTAAACACTATGTACTCCACGCCCATTCTCTCCAGGGAGTCCGCAAAGCCCTCGGCGTCAAAGGCGTCGGCAAATTCGTCTATGGTTTGGGGCTTGGAGCCGTCAGCATAGCTTGACCAAGGGAGAACGTGGTGGATGAACATTCCGTATTTGCAATTTACAAGGTCTTTCATATGTATCTCCTTTTATAAAATAAACGCCCTCAAACAAGCTTGTATATGAAGGCGTCAAAGATCGTTTATATGGTTTAATTGTCTTTTTTGGGCGGACGGGGACCGTAGAACTGGTAGTAGTCCACCTTGATCCTGCCGATGTACAGCTTGCGCTTTTTGTCGGCCTTTCTGCAGATCTCGTTTTCGAAATTCTCGTCAGCCGTCAGGACGTAGAACGACCATGTGGGCAGCTCCTTCATGGCGTTGCGGAATGCCGAATAGATCTTTTTGATGGCGGATTTGTCACCTATACGCTCGCCGTAGGGAGGATTGGTGATGATGCAGCCGTACTGCTTTTTTGAGGAAAGCTCGGCAAAATCCCTCTGCTGAAAATGGATGATGTCAGCCACGCCTGCGTCCTTGGCGTTACGCCTTGCGGTCTCCAGAACGCGTCTGTCGATATCGTAGCCGCAGATGTCCAGCATGGGGCGTATCTGCTCGCTGCGGTCCTTTGCGGCTGCCTCCCTGCGGATGCTCTCCGTAAGGTCAAAGGGCAACTGCTTCCATCCGTCGCAGACAAAGCTCCTTGCATGACCGGGGGCAACGTGCATCTCCCTCAATGCGGACTCTATAAGTATAGTACCCGAGCCGCACATTGGGTCAATAAGGGGACGCTCGGGTCGCCAGAAGGAAAGCGCCGCCATTGCGTTGGCAAGGGTCTCCTTAAGGGGGGCGTCACCTGCGTGGGCTCTCCAGCCTCTCTTGTGCAAGCCGTCACCCGAGGTGTCTATCATCAGCTGTGCAATGTCGTTGTGAATGGACACGATAACGGGGTAACGAGGACCTGTTTCGGGCAGGGTAGAGGTTGAGTGGCCTGTTTTGAGGCGTTCAACTATTGCCTTTTTTACTATTCTCTGGCAGTCGGAAAGGCTGAACAGCGCGGAATTTACACTCTTGGCGTCAACGGGTATTGCACCGTTGGCGGGGATATAATACTCCCATGGCAGGTGCTTTGTGTTGTCAAAGAGCTGATCGAAGGATGTGGCTCTGAATTCGCCAACGCATATGAGCACTCTTTCGCCTGCGGAAACGTTGACGTTGAGTCTGTAAACGTCCTCGTAGGAGCCGTTGAGAGTGATCCTGCCGTTTTCTGTGGCAATGTCGGAATAGCCCATCTTTTCCAGCTCACGGGCAACAACTGCCTCCAGACCAAACGCCGTGGTTATAAATATTCTCATAGCCCCTCCATCAAAGGACGATGCCGAAATGAGTGGAGAATATCTCCTTCATCTCCTCGTCGCTTGTAACGGTAATGGCTGTAACGTTCTGTCCGTCAAAAATGCGGAATTCGTCGTTGGATACTGTCTTTCTGCCCGTTTGGGTCTTTATTGACAGCATATTGCCCAAAATAAAGGGGGAATCGGGGTGCTTTTCGCAATAGAAGGACGTGCCGATGTAGTCAGCCTCCAGCTGGGGCTCCTCTGTAAAGGATATAAATCTGCCCCACTCGCCCTTGTAGTGGTCGCAGAGCACCCAACCCAAAAAGTCGTCCTTTTCGAAGCGGTATATCTCGCCAAACTGCTCCTGAGTAAAGCCTTCCTCCAGCTTGAGAGCAAGTCTGGGTGCGCGCTCGCCTATGCCTGTGTCGGTAAAGTATCTGCCGTCAAGGTCGGGGGATTCAACTATGATGATCCTGTGTCTGCGCATGGGCAATTCCGTTTCGCCGCGGAGATAGCGGGCAAAGCAGCTGAGTGTCTTGTAGCCCAAAGCCTCCAGCAGCCTGCAGTAGAGGGCGTTAAGCTCAAAGCAGTAGCCGCCGCGTCTGTTGAGGACGATCTTTTCAAAGAGGGATTCCTCGTCCAGCTTCAGCGGGAGGTTGTTGAGTATGTCAAGATTTTCGTAGGGTACTGTGGTAACGTGTGCATACTGAAGCGTGCTGAGAAGCTGAGCGTCAGGTGCGTGGTCCACAAGGGACTTGTCAAGTCCTATTCTTTCCAGATATAATTCTGCCTGTTGTCTGTTCATAATGCTTTCCTTTACAGTTCTATCAATTCGTATTCCTTTGAGCCTATACCAAGCTCTGCCGCCGCATCAACCGTCAAAACGCCGTTGCGGGATTCTATTCTCTCAATCAGGTGATCCCTGCCGGGGTCATCGGACGAGTAAACAAGGTCAAGACAAGCCTTGTCCAATGCGACGGGGTCAAGGGATGCCAAAACGCCGATATCCTTCATGCATGGGTCCTCTGCAACGGAGCAGCAGTCGCAATCCACGGACATATTCATCATTACGTTGACGTAAGCGATGTTTTCTCCAAAGTATTTTGCAACGGAGCTTGCCGCATCAGCCATGGACATGAGGAATGAGTCGTGGTCTGCGGACCATATCTTTTTGGGGTCGCCTGCGCCATGGATGTATGCCTTGCCAAAGGATGAGGCAGTACCGATGGATATCTGTTTGAGCGCACCGCCATAGCCGCCCATGGGGTGGCCCTTAAAGTGTGAAAGCACCAGCATGGAGTCGTATTCCGCCATGGATGAGCCTACATAGTTCTTTTTGATGATCTTGCCGTTGGGGATATCCAGCTCCATATCGGGGGAAGTGCTGTCCATAATGTCAATGGGGAAAAGCTTGCTCCAGCCGTGGAGGGCAAGAGTTTTGATGTGCTTTGCCGTGGTGTTGCG
>JAGBHJ010000077.1 GCA_017935525.1 Clostridia bacterium
GTAGGAATAGAGGGAATATACAGGGAAGCTTTCGTCCACACGACTTTCCATTATGCCGTCAACGATAAACTTCATCGCCTTTGCTCTGCCCAGGCATTTGCCAACTGCATCCACCTTACCATGGGGCGTTACGGTAACAACGGGCTTTATCTTTACAAGCTCGCCCACAAAGGCGGATGCGTTGTTGAGTCTGCCTCCACGGCGAAGGTATTCCAAAGTATCTGCTCCCGCAAAAATACGGATCCTCTTTTTTAATTCCTCACAAGCAGAAACGATCTCATGTGCAGACTTACCCTCGTCCCTCATTTTGACGGCAAGTCGTGCAAGATATCCTATCATATGTGTCACCGCCAATGTATCTATGACGTATATCCCGTCATAATCAACAGTTTCCTTTGCCAGCATGGCACACTGGTACATGCCGCTTAGTGCAGAAGATATAGAAAAGCATATAAGCTGGTCCCCCTTTGCCTTTACCTCCTCAAATACTACGGTAAAATCCCTTGGCGCAGGACAGGAGGTCTTTGGAAATTCCTTTGTTGCAATAAGCTTTTCGTAAAAGCTATCCGCATTTATATCAACGCCGTCACGGTACCCAACTCCGCAAAGCTCAATATTCAACGGCATATAGTAGTCAAAGATACCATCCTCAGAGCTTAAGTCAGAGGCAGAGTCAACCAGTATTCTTATCATGTCATCACCTTTCAGCACATAGTGTGCTCTATATATTTTAAGGAGCAAACGCTCCTTATTGTGTTTCAGCACACCCTGTGCTGATATCGTGTATATTATACCACATATCCCCGTAATTGTCAATAGGGATACTTCCCTAAATAAAATATTGCATTTTTGAAGAATATATGATATACTTTTATAAAATACACCCAAGGAGGTATACTATGCCATACATTGCAATAAAGAGCTGGCCCAAGGACGAAGAAACAAAGAAAAAGGTTATCGAAAAGATCAACCAAGTATTTATTGAGGAATGGGGCTGCCCGCCCGAGGCAATAACCATCTCCCATGAGGAAATAAAGCCCGAGGACTGGCAGGAAAAGGTGGTTGAAAAGGAGATAATCCCCAACCCCAACGTCAAGATACTCTCCGGGCAGAAGAAATATTGAGGTAAGCCATGGATTTCTTGGAAATAGCAAAAAACAGACAATCCTGCAGAAAATATGACAGCACCCGCCCCGTGGAAAAGGAAAAGCTTGACCTTATCCTCTCCGCCGCACAGCTTGCCCCCTCCGCCTGCAACGGTCAGCCGTACCACATAACTGTCTGTACGGGTCAAAGCGCTACGGACGTTGCCAAGGCTTGCATGGGCATGGGAATGAATTTATTTGCATCCCAAGCACCCACTTTGCTTGTAATATCGGAAAAGCCCTACGTCAAGACTGCCGCAGTTGGCTCCAAGCTAAAGGGCAACGATTACCGTTCCATAGACATAGGCATTGTTGCCGCGTATATTACAGCCGAGGCTTCTACGCTGGGGCTTGGCTCCTGCATTTTGGGCTGGCTGGATGACGAAAAGATCCGCAAGATATGTGGGCTTGACTCCCCCGTAAGGCTTGTCATCACCATTGGCTATCCCGACCCCAAGGATGACCTGCGCAAAAAACGCCGCAAGGATATTGACGAGCTTGTTTCATACACAGAATAACAAAAAGCACTTATGACAAACGTTTTGTTCGTTATAAGTGCTTTTATCATCAATACTTTCTATCGCAAAGATACTCTGCGAGCCATACAAAGAAATCTGCACCGAGAGATTCGGCTGTTTTCTTTGCCTTTTGAGTGTACTCCTCCGCCTTTTCCATTGCGCCGTCCAAGCCCATCAACGTCACAAACGTGGGCTTGCCGTTTTGTCTGTCGCTTCCCACAGGCTTACCCAGCAGAACCTCGTCACCAACCACGTCCAGTATATCATCTATGATCTGGAACGCCATGCCAAGGTAAAGACCGTACTGCTTCCACTTTTTTACTACCTCGTCGTCAGCACCCGCTATGTATGCACCCGACGCCACGGCACACTGCAGTAATGCGCAGGTCTTCATGGAGTGTATTCTTGTGAGCATTGCCTCGCTGGCAATATCAAGCCCCGTCTTTTCCGCAAGCACGTCAATGGTCTGACCTCCTATCATGCCAAATATTCCCGTAGCATACGTTATCTCCCTGGCGGCCTTTGCCATTCCGCTGTCGCAGGATTCTGCCACCGCCTCCGTCATGATCTGGCTTGCATGGTTCAAAAGGGCATCCCCCGCCAGAATTGCCATTGCCTCGCCAAACACCTTATGATTTGTGGGCTTACCACGTCTTAAATCGTCATCATCCATTGCAGGAAGGTCGTCATGTATCAGCGATGACGAGTGTATCATCTCCAGCGCACAAGCAAAAGGCTCCACTTTTGACATATCATCAAGTCCACACGCCCTTGCCGCCTCCATCATCATAACAGGCCTTATTCTTTTGCCGCCCGCCATAAGGGAGTATTCCATTGCTTCCACTATCTGCTTTGGCGCGCCCTCCATTTCAGCCACTTTTTTTGCAAGAGCATCCTCTACCCATGCAATATCCAATGTCATTTTTTCTTTATTATCCATATTATTCCTCCGTCTCAAAGGGTACCGGCTCAAGCCTGCCCTCGGAGTTCTTTGCAAGTATCTTTACTCGGTTTTCCAGCTCTCCCAGCTTTGCCGAGGTAAATTCATACAATTTGAGGGATTCCTCATACAGCGTTACGCTTTCGTTGAGGGATATCTCCCCCTCCTCAATTATTGACCTTATCTCCTCCATCCTGGCAAGAGCCGCTTCCACGGTCAATTCTTCATTTATTTCAAGCATCGGCTTTATCCTCCACATTCTTTGTTTTGCCGTTTACCACGCAGTCAAGCCTACCGTCACCCATGCAAAGTCCGATATTGTCACCAACCTTGACGTCGTCCACACTCTTGACGTGCCTGTTCATACTATCATAGACCGCCGCAAAGCCTCTTGACAGCACGTTGTAGGGGTTCACACCCTTTGTAAGCTCCATTGCGTTGTTCAATCTCTGCCGCATAAGCTCAAGGGATCGCCTTACGTCAAAGGCAATGTCCTCATGGAGCATATCGCATTCTCTTTGCAAATCCCGTATCATTCTCAATGGGCTTGCCATTGCGGCACTTGACATTATTCCGTTAGCGTTTGCCCGTGCGGACTCTATCCTCAGCATAAGCTCTCTGCCCGTGCGGACAACAGTATCGTTTGCCGCCTGCCTTATGTCAACAACGTTTTGCA
>JAGBHJ010000078.1 GCA_017935525.1 Clostridia bacterium
AAAAAGGACAGAGAACGTGAAATTCTCTGCCCTTTTTGTCGTAGGGACGAACTAATTTCGCTCGCAGGCGTTCACAGAACGCCCCCACGAATATGATTTTCTATCGGTAGGTAAAACCCACCTAGGATGCAGTTTTTATTTACATCAATAGTCTTTTACTTTCTCCACGTCTTTACGGAGAACAGAACCAGCATCGGGAAAAGCTCCAGCCTGCCTGCCAGCATATCAAATATCAGAACCAGCTTTGACGGCACGGACCAGAATTGGAAATTACAGGTTGGGCCAACCGCCTCAAGACCGGGGCCGATATTGTTAAAGGCTGCCGCCACCGCAGTAGAATTGGTGGTAAAGCTGTGTCCCTCCCATGATATCAGCAGTACGGATACTGCAAATATCAGCACGTAGCACGCAAAGTACAGCAGTACCGACCTTACGATGCCGTCATCCACCGTACGTCCGTCCATGGAGACCTTTTTTACAAGTCTTGGATGTATCATCGCATCCAGCTCATTCTTTACTCCCTTAAAGAGTATCACAAGCCTCGACACCTTAAGTCCGCCGCCCGTTGAGCCTGCACACGCACCTATAAACATCACCGTCACAAGCACAGTCTTTGCCAGCGTAGGCCAGATGTCAAAATCCTTAGTCATAAAGCCGGTTGTGGATATCAGCGAAGCAACGGAAAACGCCGCATAATGTATCGCCTCACCGATACTGTCAAATGATGAATGTATGTTCAACGTAACAAAGCCAATGGCTGCGATCACTATTATCAAAAACACCCTTACTTCGCAGTTGAAGGCTTCCTTCAGCTTGCCGTGGAACAGCAAAAAATAGGAGTTGAAGTTGATGGAAAACAGCAGCATGAATACCGTCACCGTAGTTTGGATAGCAGCAGAATAACCGCCCATGCTGTCGTTCTTTACACCAAAGCCGCCCGTGCCCGCTGTACCCATTGCGGTGCATATAGCATCAAATACGGGCATTCCCTCTATCAGCAGTATCACAAACTGCAGTAAGGTCATCACCAGATATATCGTGTACAGTATGGACGCCGTGGTCCTTACTCTCGGCACCAGCTTGCTGACGGATGGACCGGGGCTCTCCGCCTTCATGATGTGCATATTCTGTCCGCCACTTAACGGCAAAAACGCCATTATAAATACCAGCACACCCATGCCGCCCACCCAGTGGGTAAAGCAACGCCATATATTTATGGACCTCGGCAGATCCTCCACGGAGGAAAAAATACTGGAGCCCGTTGTGGTAAAGCCTGACACAGTTTCAAACAATGCATCTATGTATGAGCTTGTCACCCCCGTCATAATAAACGGCAACGAGCCAAAAATACTGAGCACTATCCAGCTGAGGGCAACTATAACAAAGCCGTCCTTTGCATAGAGAGTGGTATCCTTTGGTCTTCTCTTGCACAAAAAGCCCAATGCAAGGCAAAGTAATGCACATAGAAAAAACCATACCGCAGCATCCTCTTTATAGATCAACGCCGTAATAAACGGAATAGCCAGGAAAATAGCCTCAAAAACCAGCAGCCATCCCAGTACGTATCTTATCATCTTATGATTCATAGCACTGCTCCGTTACGCCAGAATGTCGGAAATATCATGCAACGCAGGTATTTTTGACACCACGATCACAGAATCCCCCGCAGACACGGTAGCGTTACCTCTGGGGAGTATTACGTTTTTGTTTCTGATTATTGCCGCAATCAGCACGTCCTCTCTGAAGTGCAACTGTGACAGCTTTGTATCCAGTATGGGTGATCCATCGTTGACTATAAACTCCGCAACCTCAACCTTGCCCGGGATAATGCTGGATATAGCCTCAACGTTACTGCCTATCGCCTTTTTCTGCGATCTTACGTAGCTGAGTATCACGTCGGCGGTAATGCCCTTTGGCTTTACGATGGAGTCAAGCTCCAGCTTGCTTACCACCTCGTCAAAATCTATTCTGTTTATCTTTGTAATTATCTTGCAGTTGCTTACGCTCTTTGCGTACAACGACAAAAGTATATTCTCCTCGTCAATATTTTCCAGAGCAACAAAGGCCTCTGTCGCCGCCAGTCCCTCCTCCAAAAGCAGGCTCTTGTCAGCAGGGTCACCGTTTATTATCTTGACGTCAGTCCAGCGGGACGCCAGCCCGTGGCACTTTGCCTCGTTTTTCTCCACCAGCTTTACCTCAATGCCGTATCTTGAAAGAATATCGCAGAGGTACTGAGAGATCTCTCCGCCGCCCACCACCATGGCACGCTTTACGGAGTTTGTTCTGTATCCTATCTTCTTAAAGAAGTCGTTGGCATTCCTGTGTGAGGCGATAATGGATATTACGTCCCTTTCCTCAAACACAAAATCACCCTTTGCAATAAATGCGTCGCTACCGCGCTCAACGGTACACACAAGCACGTCAGCCTTCAGCTGGATTATCATATCCTTGACTGCCATTCCCACCAAGGGGCTGCCGTCGGGCAACCTGAATTTTACCAGCTCCACCCTGCCCTTTGCAAAAGTGTCTATCTTTATGGCAGATGGGAAACGCAGTATTCTTGCGATCTCCGATGCTGCCGCCTGCTCCGTATTGATAACCATTGCCAGCCCCAGCTCATCCTGCAGATACGCCGCATCGGAGCTGTACTGGGGATTTTTGATCCTTGCAATAGTCTTGCAGTCGCCCGCCTTTTTTGCTATCATACAGCACAGCAGGTTAAGCTCGTCGGAGCCCGTCACCGCAATAAAAAGGTCGGCATTCTTAACGTCGGCCTCGGTCTGCACCGCATACGTGGCACCGTTGCCTATAATGCCCATTATGTCGTTTTTCTCCGCTATCTCTCGTACCTTTTTTGCATCCGTATCGATAACGGTAATATTGTTGTTTTCCTCATTGAGCTGCTCTGCAAGGGTTGCTCCCACCTTGCCGCAGCCAACTATTACTATGTTCATTTTGTACCTATCCTTTTATTTTGCAGATCGTTATCTTACTGTCCCTTGGAATACTTCTCTCATATACTTATACTTTTACAAAAACGGCTCGCTTGGTCCCTTTGGCTCGGGACCCATGGCTCTCAAAAGCTCCAACCCTACTTTTCTCGCCTCAAGCACCGCAGTTCTTACCGCATCGGTCTGCCCGGTAAATGCAATTATTATCTCATTGGAATGGCTCGTGCCGCAATCGGGGGACATATACTTTGTAACCGTTATTCCTGCGGATTTTAACGCCTTGTCCGCCATCAACAGTCCTATTGCCGCAGGTGAACCCGCCATAAAGCCAAAGGCTCTGCCCTCGGGGATGTCAAACATACTGTTCAAAGCAGAGGATGCACTTGCGGAAAAAGCAAACTCCAGATGACCTGCGTCGTTTATATAGACCTCGCCTGCGTTTTTCTTTGTAAGCTCCAGGGCTATCTCCACGCCACGTCTGACTTGGCTAACGTCATCGGAGCCTATCACAATAAAATTTCCGTGACCGCCCCAGCCCTTTGTATCCCTCGGCAGCTGTATAGTCACAAGCTCGGCGCCCGTGTTTTTTATAGCCTCATCAACTGCAACGATCTGCCCTGCGGCACCCGTCCTTGAGGAAATAACGCCCAATGCGGAAAACCTTGTGCCCAGCTTCTCCTTTAGCAGCTCGTCTGCCCCGGAGATGACCAGCCCCACCGTATCCAGCACGGTAACGCCCACAAGCTCCCTTGAGCTTGCTCCAAAAGAATACATATCCATAAATATCATCCTTTAGCAAGTATTTGTGCGGCATCCTCCCACACATATTATATTATAACAGATAAATGAATAATTTGCAAGTAAATTCCATAAAAAAAGACAGAGAATACAGCTGTTATGCCCACAAAGGTCCTAAACCTTTGGCGTTGCATATGGCTGTATCTCTATCCGTTTTTACGCTATTTATCTACGCTCTCACGCTTCTCTTGTCAGATTTTTCATCCAATTATATTTATTTATCTTTACTATTGCCACAAAGCACTTAAGTATCTGGTCACACTTGAGGCAGGCAAATACCACCCACGCAGGAGCGCCCAGCACGGTTGCCAGAATTGCTGACGGCAGCACCACGCCAAACACAAATATGGTGTCGTTTCTGAACACAAATCCAACGTCGCCGCCCGCCTTAACAAGCCCCGCAAGGCACGCCGCCTGGTAGCACGTACCCACGATGGTAACTGACAGCACCGTTATAAAGCTTATGGAGCATTTTGCCGCCTCGGGAGTAATGTCTGTAAATAGGCTGACAAATGGGTATCTCAATGCGAATACAACAGCGCCCGTCAGCAAGCCCAGTCCCAAAAACAGCACTTGCACAGTCCTTGCGTATTCCTTCATAAGCTCCGTTTTGCCCGCGCCCACGGTCTTACCCGTAATAATACCCACGGCGGATGACATTCCATTCATGGTGACGTATGCCAGAGAGTTCATGTTGTTTGCAACGCTTGCTGCTGTGGTAACGCTTTCGGGAAATCTGCCCATTATAACAGAGTTTGCCATAAGGTTGGCGCTCCACACCACGTTGCCGCCAATTATTGGCAGACCGTGGCGGACAAAATCCTTCAAAAGCACTCTGTCACAGACCGTAAGGTCCTTAAGGCGGAAATTCAACACCTTGTCCTTTTTATAAACGTACAGCACCATCACCAAGGTCTCCACCATACGAGATATAACGGTGGCGATCGCCGCACCCTTAATACCCATCGCAGGCAGACCCAGCTTGCCGAATATGAGGATATAATTCAAACAGATATTTACCACAAGGGATATGGATGACACCAGCATACCCACCTTTGCCACCTCTATGCTCCTCATTGCGGCTATCAACGCTTGAGTCATGCAGAAAAACACGTAGGAAAGGCAAACTATCCTCAGATAATCAGCACCCGCATCCACTACGGAATCCGCAGTTGCAAAAATACTGATCACAGCTGACGGAAAGGTCACGCACGCTAACGTCAGCAGTGTACCAAACACCAGAGAAAACTGCAGACCGATGGCAACTATCTTTTTGATGCTGTCAACGTCCTTTTTGCCCCAATACTGTGCCGCAAGCACCAGCAGCGCACCCTCTATGCCGCCTGATATCATCTGCAAAAACGTCTGTATCTGACTGCCCATATATACGCCCGACACCGCCGCATCGCCAAGACTGCTTATCATCACGTTGTCAGCAAGCGCTACGGAAAAGGTTATTAGATTTTGTATTGCCACGGGGATGGCAAGGGTTATGAGGGACTTATAAAAGCTTCTGTCCTTTGTAAGAAGTGACATATTACCTCCAAAAATGGTTTATTCCGCGG
>JAGBHJ010000079.1 GCA_017935525.1 Clostridia bacterium
GCTTGCGAAAGAACGGGCTATGACGAAACGCTTACGGGCAACGTCATCAACCTGACAAACAACGTACACGACGGCATGGTTTATTTTGACCTGCCCGAGGGCTGCTACCGCATCATGTTCTTCTACAAAACAAGAACGGGCATGGGCAAATGGGGTTACAGCTACGCAGATATGTTCTCCGACGAGGCAACGGATATATTTATCGAAGCGGTTTATGAGGAGCATTACAAGAGGTTTGGCGAATATTTTGGCAACACATTTGTGGGCTTCTTCTCCGACGAGCCTCTGTTCGGTAACGGCACAGGTCTGGGCTATATTCCCGACCTTGGCATAAAGTACTGTCACTTCCCATGGAGGGATGAATTCATCTCCAAGCTCGACCCTAAGTTCGTCGGCAAATTTGTTGAATATCTGCCTGCATTGTGGTACGACATGGGCGAGGTAACGGCAAAGGTCCGCTTTGAATACATGGACATGCTTTCAAAAAGATACAGCGAGAATTTCTGCTGGAAGATCGGCAACTGGTGCCGTCAGCACGGCGTTATGTACATCGGCCACGTTATTGAGGATCTTGACCAGCACGCAAAGACCTCCGCAGGTGACGGACACTATTTCAGAGCACTTGACGGCCAGGATATGGGCGGCATAGATACTGTTTTGGGTCAGACCATCCCCGGTATGACAAATTACATTACGGCAGTACCCTGCAGCTACGATATTTCCGACCCCGACTTTTTCCACTTTACGTTACCCAAGCTGGCGCCCTCTCACTCCCACATTCAGCCCTTAAAGAAAGGCAGAGCAATGTGCGAGATATACGGCGCTTACGGCTGGGTAGAGGGTCTGAGAATGATGAAGTGGATGACGGATATGATGCTGGTGCGCGGTGTAAACCACTTTGTTCCCCACGCATTTACACCCATATTCCCCGAGATGATAGACTGTCCGCCCCATATGTACTGCCATGGCACACATCCGGAGTACAAAAAGTTCCGTCTGCTGATGGAATACACCAACAGAATGAGCCATCTGACAAACGGCGGCAAGCACGTTTCCTGCGCTGCGATCCATTACCACGCAGAGGCAGAGTGGTCAAGCAAGAGCTTTACGGTGTGTGACAAGCTCGCAAGACTTTTGACGGAAAATCAGCTGGATTATGACATAGTTCCTACCGATTATATCGAAAAGTGCACAGTTGAAGACGGCAAAATGGTCATCAACGGCGAAAGATATTCCTGCATGATCTACCCCAAGAGCAAGTATCTGCCCATGAATTCGATCATAGCGGCTCACAGCCTTGCGGAAAGAGGCGTTCCCGTGATCTTTGCCGAGGGATTCCCTCAGGCAGCCAGCGATATGCCCGATGCAGATATTTCCGAATACATCCATTCCCACAAGAACCGTATGTTCGTGCTGTCAATGGATGAGATAGTACCCTACATGAGATCCCTTGGTATGTGGGATATCATGCCTTCGGAGTACACGCAGTATCTGCGCTACTACCATTACGACCACGGCAACACAAAGCTCTATATGTTCTCCAACGAGGGCATACACAACAAGATCGACGTTGAGCTGACGTTTAACGGCTTTGACGGCGGCGAGTATGCGGTGTATGACGTTTTGGCAAACAAGATAGTTAAAAAGCAGGCAGACAGCAATAAGCTTCGCTTGGAGCTTGAGCCATACAATACGATAGTATATATCTTTGGTGAGCTTCCCGCCGACATTCCGGAGTATCAGCCCCTCAATGTAGAATCCGCAGTTGTTTTGGATGAATGCTACAAGGTCTCCACAAAGAAGGAAAAGGACCCCGACTGGACATCGTACAAAAGCATCACTCAGCTTGTCAATATGGCAGGCAAGGACGAGCTGCCCAGATTCTCCGGTCACTATCTGTACGAAAAGACTGTTGAGCTTGACCCCCTGTGCGGCAAGAGATACGTGCTTGACCTCGGCAAGGTTGGCGAATGCGCAACTGTACTTGTCAACGGCACAAAGATAGACGACAAGTTTGCTCCTCCCTATCGCTTTGACATTACCGACGCCATCACAAAGGGCAACAACAAGCTTGAC
>JAGBHJ010000080.1 GCA_017935525.1 Clostridia bacterium
AAAGGAAGGAAAAGGTGTTGCAGATTGCCGACCTTGAGGTCTGTAGGGACCGGCGTCCCCGACGGTCCAAATGCATATTCATATTTTTTATTGAAACGGACGACCAATGGCAAGCCCTTTTACCCCGCTTGCGGGAGCTCTGTACCCTTCATAAAAGGTTTACCTGCAGAGAAAACGATTCCGTAGGGGCGTTCTGTGAACGCCCGCGGGCGAACGAAGTTCGCCCCTACGAAAAAAAGGATGGAAAAGGTGTTGTGAATTGCCGACCTTGAGGTCTGTAGGGACCGGCGTCCCCGACGGTCCAAAACGCTTCCCGACGGCAGGTTCCTACCGAATAAAAAACTCCCTCAGCAAGCTATGTGCCGAGAGAGTCAAAACGTCTGGTGTATCCCTTGAGGTCAGAAGAGCTTCTTCTTGCCCATGTTGTCCTCAACTATGCGCAAAACCTCGCCAAAACGCTGGTAATGCACTATCTCGCGCTCACGGAGGAATCGTATGGGCGCAATAACGTCGGGGTCCTCTGCCACGTCAAGAATATTCTCATACACTGCCTTTGCCTTTTGCTCGGCTGCAAGATCCTCGTTAAGGTCAACGATGGGGTTGCCCGTGCTCTGAAGCGCTATGGCGTTATAGGGCACACCGTTGGAGTCAGCAGGGTATACTCCCTTGCCGTGGAGAATAAACGTGGAGCCGTAACCGCTTGCCTCCAGCAGGTCGGGGTCAGCATCCTCCAGCAGCTGATGCACTATGGTGCCCACCATCTCCAGATGCGCCAGCTCCTCCGAGCCGATGTCATTAAGCACAGCCTTGGAGCGCTGACAGGGCATTGAAAATCTCTGTGAGAGGTAGCGCACGGATGCGCTGAGCTCACCGTCGGGGCCGCCGTACTGGCTGATGATATACTTTGCCATGCGAGGGTCGGGCTTTCTTATATTGATTGGGAATTGAAGTCTTTTTTCGTAAAACCACATATGCTTCTCACCTTCCTTTACTGTTTATCCCAGGGCCAGGGGCCGTCTGTCCAGCCCCAGCAGTCCTCGGGCTGATAATTCTCCGCATTCAGAGGGCCGTAAAACGCCGTGTAGCGCGTCTTTAGCTCCTTGGCATGGGAAACGTTATCCCTGTAAAGCTCCAAAGCCCGTGAGTCGTGGCAGTGGGTATCCAGATACAGCTTTAGATCCTGCAGCAGAAATTCAATGGCGCTTATCTCCTCCAGCAAGCACTTGCGGTCGTTTGTTTTGTTATTTTGACTCATTGCAATCTCCTTTCCTGCAGGGGCAATAGGGCATATCCAATGCCTCAAAGGCTGTGCCCGCCGTCAAAGCGTCGCAGGGGGCGTAGGTATTGCCCCATTGCTGATATTTGATATATGCAAAGGCGAGGCGCATTTCGTGGGGGATGGCGGGGATAACGTCCTCAACGGATGCGCTCTGTGCCTTCAGATCCTTTTTTGTCTGTTCCATGGTCAGTTTCCTTTCCTGTTATTGACGGGTTCATCCGTCAGTACATTATACGCAATTTATGGCAAAATGCGACAAAAAAGACAATTTCCGTAAAAAACATTTTCGTTAATAATTTGTTTACAAATTAGCACGTGTAATAAAATGTGATAATTATGTGTGAAAAAGTCGAAGCGGATTAACGAATAGTGATAAATTAGCGCCCAAAATAGTGTTAATTAACATTTTTACAAAGGGTGGATCACTGTAAATTATATTAAATAATTACAGAATTTACGCATATATTGGGAAAATGTCATAATTTTGCAGTGGATGTCTTTCATTTGATAATTGTGAAAAATGTGAGAAAAATAATAAAAAAAATTACTTGACTTTTGTTGCAGAGTGTGGTATCATATCTTTACCGAGGGGAAACCCTATTGCGGTATATTATTTTATAAGGAGGATAATATCGTGAAAAAGGTATTATCAATTTTGTTGGTAATCGCGTTGACAGCTACATTGTTTGCTGGCTGCGGTGAAGAGCCTTCTGCAACTGTAGATCCTGGCAAGACACCCGCCGCATCTGAGTCTGTTAACCCGACAACACCGACACCCGAAACACCTCCGCCGCCGACAAAGGCTGACTGGAGAAGTAAATTCGTAGAGGGTGGAGAGTTGGCTGGTATCATCATTTATGATGACGTAAACTACCTCTCATCATGGGACGGTGCAACTATCGCTACATTGGCAGAGGTTGGTCTTAAGATTGACGCTAAGATCGCTCCTGTTAACAGCGAAGTTCTCTCCATCAACAAGTACGACGGTCTTATCACAAAGGAAGGTAGAGACTCCTATGTAAGCAATCTTACAAACATCTTCATGGATTCTGCTACAATGCCTGACTTCTTGCCTGCTCTGTACGCTTCTAACGTTGGTACAGACGTAGCATTCAAGCAGTTGGGACCCTCATTCCTTGTAGACCTCAATCCCTTCCTTGAGGAAGGTGGCGCTCTGACTCCCTACATTGATTGGGTATGGACAGAGAAGATGGATGATACAGAGTACTTCCAGAACGCTAAGGTTGCTCTTGAGACAGTTAACGGCGAGCTCTATGCTATCCCCAGAGCTGAGTTCATGGTAGAAAAGGCTGCTCTTATCTTCAATACTTCTGCTCTTGAGGATCTCGGTCTTGAGTTCCCTGAGACATGGGAAGATGTTGAGGAAGCACTTGCTGCTTACAAGGCTGCTAACCCTGACAACTACGGTTTCATCCACAACATGGAAGTTCCTACAATCGACTCCATCCTCACACCTATTGCTAACGCATACGGTTTGGACTTCGATGCTTCCTTCGCATGGAAGGAGCAGAATGGCGCTCCCTTGTTCTCTTACATCGACGACGCTTACTTGAAGGTTCTCCAGACAGCTAAGAAGTTCGCTGAGAACGGTTGGGTTCTTACAGATCCTGACATGGAAGGTGCTGTTATTGCTGGTTGGGATTGCTCCAACGACATCGACAACATCCTTAAGGGCGAGATCGCTGATCAGAGATGGTCTTTGGCTGGCGGCGAGCTCATGATGTACGGTGATGCATGGCACAGATACCACCTTGGTGTTGGCGATGCTGGTTACTGGACAGATCATGGTATTGCTGTTGATGGCTACAAGGCAGCTATCTCCGGCGGTTCTGCATTCGACTACTGCTACCTCGCAATCTCCAACAAGTCTGTAACAGCAGACACAGAGGAAGGCTACGAGACAGTTCTCAGAATCATGAACTACATGACAAAGTTCTGCTCCGTTGAGGGTTACATGCAGACATGCTTCGGTAAGAAAGGTATTCCTTTTGCTGATTCTTGGGAAGAGTCCGGTAACTTCGTATGGGTTACACATGACAACGGCCAGGAGTACATCAGATTCACAGAGGGTAACGACAGATTCGATATGAGATCTGAAGACACAACACTTCCTATGTGGAAGGCTGGTAAGCCCTTCTTCGAGACATTGTCTCCTCTCTACACATGGTTGTTCCAGGTATGCAACGGCTTCAAGTCTGGTGACGGCGTATGGAGATCTCAGTACAACTTCGGTAAGGAGTGGAATGAGGACATGACAGCTGAAGAGCTCGACGTTACTATGGACGAGTGGCTTGCTGGTGAGCAGTACACAACAGAGATCGTTGAGAACGAAGACGGTACACAGTCTGAGGTTCAGGTAAGAGTTAAGAACTGGTCTTACTACATTGACGAGAACCACAGCCCCTATGTACAGGACGGTCACGTATTCACATATCCTGCTACAGAGAACACAAGACTTTGGGCTTGGGGTGGCAGATCAGGTGGTATTGACTTCTTCGCAGACGTTTCCGCGTTCCCGATGCAGTACACAATCTATAGCTTCAACGAGTCTCAGACTCAGCAGTATCCTATCATGAAGGAACTCGTAGCTGACGTTAAGGCAAACGGCAACCTCATCTATGATGCATTCTTGCCTGCTGCTAACGAAGTTCTTTCCGGTATGGAAGCTTCTATGATGCAGATCAAGATCGACAACCTCACAAAGATCGCTAAGAACTTTACAACGGATTACCTCTCCGGTGCAAAGGGCGACAGCGACTGGGATGCTTACGTTAAGTCTCTTAACGATGCTGGCTACCAGGATGTATATGACTTCTACGCTGCTAACGTTTGGTTCTGGCAGACAGCGAAGTAATATGTTGGTTTGACCTGACATTGTATACTTAGTACGAATTCCCCGACTACTCCTTGAGTGGTCGGGGTTTTTGTTTATACAAACAGTATCATGTATCTATCGCGGGGTAAAAACAGCTATGCCGAACCCTTGCTGTAAACAGAAAGAGCAAACACACAGGATGAATGATCTTGTGTGTCTGCTCTTTTTTGTTAGTTATGTTGCTTGCGAAGGCTCTGTCAAGAGCATTACGCTAAGGACCGGTTTGGGGTTGATATTGTCTGTCTTAAAAAGGGCGCTTCATGTACGGAGGCAGGTAGAGCCCATCCTCCTCGCCTGCAAATGCGTAGCCGTCAAGATAGTAGAACTGGCTGCCAACGTCAATTCCCAAGGCTGTCAATTTATCCACGTTTTCCGCTGTCAAGGGGGAGTAGTACCGCGAACGGTCAAAATTGTCGTTGCGAGGGTCCTTGGCAGTTATCAAATGCATCTTTTTGGTGGAAAGCACGTAAATATTGTTCTTCAGCAGGGTGCCGTTTGTGTCACCGCGGCAGAGCAAAGGCCTTGCCCAGTAGCAGGATGACGATGAGAAAATAGCCACGTTGCCGTGGAATGCGGCATTTTCCAGCACTTGATCAGGAGAGATACCCAGCTGAAGAATGCAGGCATCCTTAAGTATCTTTCTGTTGCCAAAATGATACCCTGCGTAGCCAAACAGATTGCCCGTAACGTTCATGTTGGATATCACCTTGTTGGAGGCGTAATTCCATATCTCCACGGGGGAGTTGGAATAAATTGCTGCGCAGTCGTCGATGACAATGTCGTTCATAACAGAGGTATCTCTGCTTGCACCCTGGGTGCTGAACGATGCGTCAAGGCTTTGGTCAGCGTAGCAATGGTGTATGTATAAGCCGTCGCAATCACACCAATTCTGAAAGCCGCCGCCGTATATTGTGGAGCCACCCTGGATGGACCCGCCAATGCATTCAAACGTGCAGTGCTGAACGGTAAAATTCTTTACGTCGCTGACGCTTATACCAAAAGCACCGATGTAACGGAAGGACAAATTGTCGATCATTACGTTTTTGGCGTGGCCGTAAAAGCCTGCGCCCCTCTTGGGGAATATGAATTTGGCGTACTTGGTGTTGGGGTCACCGTTGCAGTAAACGTAAATGTGCTTGTCAGCCCAGTTGTGGAAGTATTCCAGCTCATTTTTGAGGCAATGGATGCCGTCAAACTTTATATTGCCGGAAACATAGGTGTCAAACCCCGTTGTCACCAGCCCGATGTCCTCTGTTAATCCCTTGCCGCTGAATGGCTCCTCGGGCGTGGGTGCAAGCACCTTTATGCCGTAGCCCACCTTGCCGCTATGGTCTATGACTACCATGTTGCCAACGTCGCTGTATCCGGAATAATCCGTAGTTGGTGGCAGGTCAACGGGGGTATCCATGCGCCATATGTTGGGATGCTCCGTTGGGGACCAGGTTGCATCGCCGTCATAATGCAGACAGTTGGTAAAAACGGGCTTTTGACCCTTGCCGTATGCGCCGTAGGTTACGCCGTCGGCAACGTTTACCACAAAATTGCCCGTGTAGCGGGTCTTCAGCTCTGCGTTGAATACGGAGCCCCTCTCAAAGAATACACCGTCGCCGGGCTTTGGCACGTGGCGATAGGTGGAGTAGGAGTCCATAGCGTTGTTTGTCACCACCAGCTTGGCGGGGGATCTCCACGGTGTTTGCGGAGAAAGACCGTCGTTGGCATCGTCACCGTGTATGGATGAGATGTAGTAGCAGGTGCCCTCACTATCCTCGGGAGTCACCCCGGAGGCGGTAGAGAATATCTCTTTCTTTTTTGCGAGGATGCGCTTGTCGATCCTCTTTATCAGCTCGTCCGTGGCAGGGGTGTAGCTTGCCGTGGGCGCAGTTGCAGATCCGTCGTGCTTGTGGTTGTATGCCTCTGCCGACTCCCTTTGGGCAAAAAAGCCCACGTACTTTACCTCTGCAAATACGTTTGCGTTGGAACCAAACAGCTCAAAGCCAAACCGCAAATACCTTGTGTTGAGGGATTTAAGGTGAAGCTCCCTCAGTATGCCCGTGTCGTAGCTTTCGTATGGGTTTACGGTCAGATTGGCACGGATAATGCGGCGAATGGCGTCCTTTGTGTCAAAGAACAGCTCATAAAAGCCGTCAGCCTGCTTGGTGGAGTAGGGGTATATGCACTCCGTCATCACGGGGGATGATATTTTCAGCACGGGAGTACACAAGGACATGGTGTTTACCGCAATTCTGACACAGCCCAGCGCCGTGGAGGGAATACCTGCCGCCCTTTGCTCCACACCAACGTACCATGGCGGTGTGTGGGTGGGGTAGGGGGTAAATTCCATCATGCCCTCGGGGTTAAGTGATGAGGTCATGTTGCTGTAAACTGCGGCGGAGCTGCTTATCATTTGTTGCGGAGTTACCACAAAGCTGTCGCAGTCATTCTGCCCAACAAATTTGGCAAGCCTTGCGTACATAACGTTGGCATCCTCTTGGCTGAGCAGCTCTACGGGAAAAAACCTGTTCTTTTGGTCGTCCTGCATCACACCCATAAGGCTCATCAGCTCAACGCCGTATATATTCTCCTTTGCAATGCCGTCCTTGTCTATGTGATCCCTCGGAACCTCAAATGGGATGGATGGCAAGCGGCAAAAGCCGTCAACAAATTCTGCGGCAAGCCTTGCCGCCACTTGCCTTGTGACGGGGCGCTTGGGGTCCCTTATTTTTGGCTTGTAGCCGAATATTTCTTCCAGAGTCGCAATAAACTCTGTGGATAAAACCGTATTCATATAATTAACCGTTAACAACGAACGTCAAAGGTACAAATGCCTTTGTAATAAAGCCTGCAATGCTGATCTCTGCCACCACGGAATACTTGCCCTGTGTGAGACCGTGGGGTGTAAAGGTGAGCTTTGTGCTTGTGCGGTTACTGCCGGAATTAAACTGGCGCACCGCCACGGGAGCAATGCTACCGCCAATATCCCACTCTGCGGGGCAATGGAGCTTGACCTCTGCCCAATATTGGAAGCTTTTTTTGTTCATAAACAAAAGCTCAAGCTGCTTTTCCTCGCCCTCCCTGATGGTGATCATATCGGGGGAGGATACGTACACGTTAAAGAACAGACAGCTTTCCTCTGCAATGACGTTATTGTCCCACATATAGGGGTATTTTACGTCGTTGTCCCTTGCGTTTATCCTTACCTCGCTGTTAAACAGATCATCACCCTTAAGGGTATGGATGGATATAGTGCCGCAGGAATCTATGGAAATATGATCGTTCATAAATACT
>JAGBHJ010000081.1 GCA_017935525.1 Clostridia bacterium
ATTAAACACTTGCACGTTTTATATGGAACGCAGTTACTTGTGTAAGACGCCATACCAATGCCTTCTCCTTGTAGGACAAGATTAAATCTGAGATTAGCTCTTTTGGCACGGCGCTTACAACTCGGATGAGTTGGTATTTCAACGATCCTTTTTACACCTCATCAGTCACTTCGTGACAGCTTCTCCTCAAAGGAGAAGCCATGCTTACTCTCCGTTTCGGTCCGTATCCCATATTCATTAAACACTTGCACGTTTTATATGGAACGCAGTTACTCGTGTAAGACGCCATACCAATGCCTTCTCCTTGAGGAGAAGGTGGGTTGCTTGCAACCCGGATGAGGTGGCATTTCAACTACTCTATATTACTCCATATCAACCGATTCGTGACTGTTAAAGTTTTCAGTTCCCTCTCTCCCTCGTCAAAAGCCGCCCTGCTCCGTCCTGTTGATAATATCATCCTGCAAGGACTTTGACAGCGTGGTAAACAGCGCACTGTATCCCGCAACTCTTACCACAAGGCTCTTGTACTTCTCCGGATGCGCCTGTGCGTCGCGGAGAGTTTCTCTGCTTACTACGTTGAACTGCATATGTGAGCCCTTCTGGTCAAAATACGCTCTTATCAACGCCACAAAGCTCTCGATACCCGATCTGCCCTCCAAGGCTGACGGATGGAACTTCATGTTAAACAGCGTTCCGTTGGATGCAATGCCGTGATCCAGCTTTGCAACGGAGTTTGCAGATGAGGTAGGTCCGTGGGTATCCTTGCCCGCACTGGGTGATACGCCGTCGGCAACGGGAGTGCCCGAATACCTGCCGTCGGGAGTTGCGCCCGTCTGTGCGCCAAGAGGCACGTTTGCGGAAACAGGGTAAAGTCCCGCATGGAATATGCCGCCTCTGGGGTTTTTGTAGGTCTGCAACGGGCGTGTGTACGTATATGCCACATCCCTTGCAAAGGAGTCAACCTCGGGGATGTCGTTACCGAATTTATCCACCGCCTCAAGCATGTCGTGTATCTGCTGATACCTTGCCTTCTGTTGTGAAGTAAGGGAAGAAGACTGCTTTACCTGATTGTATATCCTCTGCACGTCGTAGGCCGTCACGTTGTGGCCCTGCTTTGCCAGCTCCACAGCAGTAGCCTCCGTCACGCGGCGGATGGCGTCCTCATCCAGATCGTCCTTGCCAAAGTTTGCCGCAAGGGCATCCTTCAGCTCCTTCATAGTTATCTTCTTATCCTCATACACCAGCTTCTTGATGGCGTAGAGTGAATCTGCCATGTTTGCGATGCCAAAGCCCTGGGGACCTGTAAAATTATACACCGCACCGCCCTGCTCGGGAGTCTTGCCCGTACCGATACAGTCGTATACCATTGAAGACAGGTACGGCAAGGGGCATCTTTCCGCATGAGCAACGTCGATGGCGTTGTCCGCATTTACAAGCAAAGATATCGTATAGTTCATCTGCGCCTTGTAAGCATCGTAGAATTCGTCAAAGGTCTTCATCTTTGTTACGTCGCCCGTCTTGACACCTACCTGCACGCCCTTATCCATACCGTCGGAGAACACAAGCTCCAAGGGTCTGCACATATTAAAGAATGCGGCGTCGTGCCAGCCCCAAGTCTTGCAGGACTTTTGCGGCTCTACGCAACCGATTATATTGTAATCCCTGGCATCCTCTATGCTCAGTCCCCTGCTCATGAGGGAGGGGATTATTACCTCGTCATTATAATACGCCGGCAAGCCAACGCCGGTGCGGGTAAGCTCTGCGGCTCTTACCAAAAACTCATGGGGAGTTTTGTTCCATACTCTCACGGAGAATGAGGGCTGGGGCAACAGCACGTGGAGCGTAGCCTCTATACACATAAACGAAAGATCGTTTGTTGCATCCTCGCCGTGCTCGTCCTGTCCGCCTGCAATAAGGTTCTGGAACAGGCTGTATCCTGCAAAGCCCTCGGCGGAGGCGGCGTCACGCACCTTGTTGAGGTCGTTGAGCTTGACCCAGATACAGTCCATAAGCTCCTGGGCAAATTCCCTCGTGATCCTGCCTGCGTCAATATCCGCCTTATAGTAGGGATACATATACTGGTCAAAGCGTCCGGGAGAGATGGAATGGCCGCTGGACTCCGTCTGGAGCAGCATCTGCACAAACCAAAAGCTCTGGCAAGCCTCCCAGAATGTAGTGGAACCATTTTCCAGCGCAGAAGCACAGTTCTTGCCGATCTGTATCAGCTCTCGCTTTCTTTCGATATCTCTTTCTCTGTCAGCAAGACCCAACGCCAGCGCAGAGTATCTCTTTGCATATGTAATAGCGGCTTTACAGCTCATTTCCACCGCATCAAGAAAAGCGCTTCTTGTGACGTAGTCGCCGTCACCAAAATCCAGCTTTTCCCTCGCGGCGGCAACCTCCTCTATTATACCCTTATAGCCCACCTTAAGCACCTTGGCGTAGTCAACCGTCACGTGGCCAACACCATTGTAGAAATAGTTACCGGGAGTAAATATATTGTGGTCTATTGCCAGCCTTGCCTCGGGCGCCATGTATGAGTACGCAAGCTCGCTTGTGGTCTTGCCCTTCCAATACTTATATACCTCGTGGAGCTTCTGCTTTGTATCCTGGGAAATATGGAACGGGTCAGCACTTCTGGTCTCAACCGTTTCAAACTCCGCCTCAAGCCAATCAAATGAGAACTCAGGGAAAACCTGACAGCTTCTGGGCTGTATGGTTGCACTGCCGACGATAAGCTCGTTATCCCTTATGGTGATCGGTATATGCTCCAGAATATGACGGAACGCCTTTGCCCTTCTGGTGATGATGGGCTCGCCCTCCGTTTCCTTATAGGACTCCGTCAGCAGGACTGCTCTGTCCGCCTCTATCTGGGGCAGCTTTTCATAGAGCACGCTCTTGAGCTTTTCTATTCTGTCCGATTTTTTTATATGTGATGAATCAAATTTTGCCATATCAATTCTCCGACTTTGTTGTTTTGCCACAACGGACACCTTTTCCATTGTTACGTATATAGTATAAAACAAAAAGCCGATTTTGTCAACACCAAATTCGCAGAAAAACAACATTTTTTTGTCCGATTTGGTGGTTTTTGACTCACAAACGCCAAAAACTCCGCAAAATGAGCAGTCAAAGAGGACACACCACCACATCTTGCAGATAAAAAAAACGAGAGGACACATTTCCCAATGCGTTCTCTCGTCTTCTGTTTTGTCGGCATTACAATGCCGTTTATTACTTGGTTATCTTGAATGAGTCCTTAAGACCTACGCTCTTGTTGAATACGGGCTTGCCGGGCTTGGAGTCGGGGTCAACGTTAAAGTAACCCATTCTCAAGAACTGCAAATTCGTCAACGCAGGCATATCAGCACAAGAAGGCTCTACCTTTGCATTTGCGCATACCGTCAATGAGTCGGGATTGAGGTAATCAAGATACGTCTTGCCTTCCTCGGGGCTTGAGGGGTTGGCAACTGTAAAGA
This sequence comes from Clostridia bacterium, assembly GCA_017935525.1. Classification (GTDB taxonomy): domain Bacteria; phylum Bacillota; class Clostridia; order HGM11327; family HGM11327; genus SIG351. The sequence continues at coordinate 3,480 of JAGBHJ010000081.1, forward strand.
GTCTGTCGTACAGACGCACCTCTGCGTCAACTGCGTGCTCTGCGGATACCCAATGCACAGTACCCTTTACCTTTCTGCCGTCATCCGTCCAGCCGCCCTTACTGTTGGGATCATAGGTACAATGTACTGCAATAACGTTTCCGTTCTCATCCTTGTCGCATCCCGTGCAGGTTACGTAGTAAGCGTGCTTAAGACGAACCTCCTTGCCGGGAGTAAGACGGAAGTAGCCCTTGGGCGGCTCCTCCATAAAGTCCTCCTGCTCAATATACAGCTCCTTGCTGAAGGGCAGAGTTCTCTTGCCTGCAGATGCGTCCTCGGGGTTATTTTCAGCCTCAAAGTACTCCACCTGTCCCTCGGGGTAATTGTCAACTATCAGCTTGACAGGGTTGATAACAGCCATAACTCTCAATGCGTTTTTGTTAAGGTCCTCTCTGAGGCAATGCTCCAGCAACGCATAATCAACAACGCTGTTTACCTTGCTGATACCAACTGTTGCAACAAAGTTTCTGATGGAAGCAGGTGTGTAGCCACGTCTTCTGAGACCGCACAGGGTAGGCATACGGGGGTCATCCCAGCCGTTTACATAGTTTTCCTTAACAAGGCGGATAAGGTTTCTCTTGCTCAACACAACGTTGTTGATGTTCAGCTTTGCAAACTCCGTCTGTCTGGGGCGGTAAACACCCAGCTGCTCAAGAAACCAGTCGTACAAGGGTCTGTGATCCTCAAACTCAAGAGTACAGAATGAGTTTGTAACACCCTCAATGGAGTCCTCCAAGCCGTGCGCCCAGTCGTACATGGGGTAGATACACCACTTATCCCCTGTCTGATGGTGGGACTTGTGCTGAATTCTGTACATAACGGGGTCACGCATATTCATATTGGGGTGAGCCATGTCGATCTTTGCGCGCAACGTCATAGCGCCATCCTCAAACTCGCCCGCCTTCATTCTGCGGAAAAGATCAAGGTTTTCCTCTATGCTTCTGTCGCGGTAGGGGCTGTTTGTACCGGGTTCTGTCAATGTACCTCTTGTCAGACGGCACTCCTCTGCGGAAAGCTCGCAAACGTAAGCCTTTCCCTGCATTATCAGCTGCTCCGCGTATTCGTACATCTGGTCAAAATAGCTGGAAGCAAAGAACAGATTCTCGCCCCAGTCAAAGCCCAACCACTTGATGTCCTCCTGGATGGACTGTACGTACTCATCGTCTTCCTTGGAGGGGTTTGTATCGTCAAATCTCAAATGGCAAACGCCGCCAAACTCCTTTGCAAGTCCAAAGTCAACGCAAATAGCCTTTGCGTGGCCTATGTGCAGATATCCGTTAGGCTCGGGTGGGAATCTTGTAACTACTCTGCCACCAAACTTGCCCGTTGCCAGATCGTCTCTTATCATGTCTGCAAGAAAATTGGATGATATAGAATTTTCCGCAGATGCTACTTCTTTAACTTCTTCCATAATAATATGAACCCTTTCAATCTATTGTTATAACCTTTTATTTTGCGGTACGGCTTCTGTTACTCTTTAACAATGAATCCTTCATCTCCCAAAGCTTTTGGGAAAGGTCCACCTTGTACTCGCTGGGGCGGATAATTCTTGTGTATTCATCCCAGAAGCAACCGATCTCTTTCTTTGCGTATTCGCTTATCTCCTTAAGCGGTATGGCTTGATATACCTTTTTGCCCTCCACAAACACGGGCTGCAGCAGCTCTCTGTAAGTAAAGTCCGTCACAGTCATCCGTTTCCACGTTTCCACAGGGTGGAATATCTCCAGAGGCTTACTTTCGTCAATGATCTCCTCGTCCAGCATAACCACATCGGCAATGGCCTTGCCCGATGCCTTTTCAAACAGTCGGACAACCTTTTTGTAGCCGGGGTTGGTCATCTTTTCGGGGTTTTCGGATATCTTCATCTTCGGCACCAGAACGCCGTCCTGCTCCTCTGCAGCCAGCTTATACACTCCGCCCAATGCGGGGCAATCCTTACTGGTGATAAGGGCTGTGCCAACTCCCCAGACATCTATTTTTGCGCCCTGGGCCTTAAGATGCCATATGGTGTCCTCGTCAAGGTCGTTTGATGCCACTATCTTTGTATTGGGGAAGCCCGCATCATCCAGCATACGTCTTGCCTGCTTGGAAAGGTAAGCCAAGTCACCAGAATCAAGCCTTATTCCTACGGGCTCATAGCCCCGGGCTCTCAGCTCGCGGAACACCTTGATGGCGTTGGGCACACCGGACTTTAACGTATCGTATGTGTCAACCAGCAGCAGGCAATTCTTGGGGAAGCACTTTGCATATGCTCTGAATGCCTCCAGCTCGTCTGCAAAGCTCATTACCCAGCTGTGTGCATGGGTACCGCTGGCAGCTGTGCCAAACATCTGCGCCGTCAGCACGTTGGATGTTGATGAGCAGCCGCCTATTATTGCCGCCCTTGCACCGTATATACCTGCATCGGGGCCCTGTGCCCTTCTGAGTCCAAACTCCATTACGCTGTCACCCATTGCCGCATGGACCACTCTGCTTGCCTTTGTGGCAATAAGGGTCTGATGGTTGATTATGTTCAGCATTGCAGTTTCAATAAACTGCGCCTGAAATATGGGAGCCTTTACCCTTACGATGGGCTCCTTGGGGAATATGGGCGTTCCCTCGGGAATAGCGTATATATCACCCGTAAACTCAAATTTTTCAAGCAGTGCCAAAAAGCCCTCGTCAAAAAGCTCCAGCCCTCTCAAAAAATCTATATCATCCGCAGAAAAGCGGAGATTTTCAATATATTCAACTACCTGCTCCAGTCCTGCCGCAATGGCGTAGGAGCTTACCATACTGTCGGGCTTGCGGAAGAAAAGATCAAACACCACCTGCTGATCCATTTTTCCTTCCTTATAATAGCCGTACATCATAGTCAGCTGATACAGGTCAGTCATCATCGTCAAATTTCTCATAAATTATTCCTTATCCGCATCGGTACCGTCTTCTGCCTTTTGGGCATCCTCTGCATTTACATCTGCCTCTGCCGCCTGCGGCACGTAGTCCGGCAAAAGAAATGCAGGCACCTTTTTATGCACCATCTGTGAGAATTTCTCGTCCTTGTACATCTTTTTCTTAACAAAATAGAGCACCACCACTATCACCGCCAAGCCAAGGCTGATCAGCTGGTTTGCCAAAGTACCCTCTATCTTGATCTCGTCGAGAATGATCCTTATTATCGCATACAGTATAATATAAAGGAAGAAAACGTCACCGTTGTCATGCTTTCTGAAGTACACCACGGAAAGCACCACAAAGGCACCGAAATTCCACAGCGACTCGTAGAAGAACGTTGCCATATGCCATGACTGCGTCTTGTCTATAAACACCGCAAAGGGGAAAAACTGCCAGCTCGGGTCTGTTACCACGGGGCCGTAAAGCTCCTGGTTAAAGAAATTACCCCGTCTGCCTATACACTGCGCCAACGCAAGGCAGGGCACTATAAGATCCACCAAATGCCACAGATTTATCTTTTTCTTGTAGCAGTAAAGCACTATGCAGGGCAACGCCGTAATAAACCCGCCCAGAATGGCAAGTCCGCCCTCCCATATGTACAATACGGAAATGGGGTTGGACTTGTAGCTGTCCAGGTTGTTAAGCACGTAAAGTATTCTTGCACCTATAACGCCCGAAACAAGTATTATAAAGCAAAGATCAATAAAAATATCGTCCTTGTATCCTGCTTTTTTACCTCTGTGGCAACACATCAAAAGCACCGTCAGTACTGCCACCGCAAGGGAAATGGAATACCAGTATATATCCTTGCCAAAGATCGTAAAAGCAACTCTGTCTATGGAAAACAACGTCATATTATGCCTCCTTTACCGTGGGAAGTATTACGGACACCGCAGAATGCTCCTCATCAAACAAAGAAGCAAACGCCGCCGTCACATCCTCTAACGTTATGCTGTTGAGCACGTCGTAATAATCAAACAACGTTGTGCCGTTAAAGGCTCTGTACGTACTGTGGATAGCAATACTGTTTACGTTGTTGAATACTCTGATAAGGTCGCCCAAAAAGCTTTTCTTTACTCTGTGGAAGGACTCCTCCAAAAAGCCGTCCTTCTTTGTTTTTGCAATATATTCCTTCAGCTTGGCGAGGAATTCGTCCTTCTTTTCCGTTTCTACGCTAAAATAAGCGTAAGCGTACTCGGTCTCCCCCGTGTAGCCGTATTCAAAGGACTGGTCCACCACCTGCGCCCGATACATATCGTTATAAAAATCGCTCTCGCTGCCTGCAAAAAGCTCAAGAGCAATGTCCACCGCGTGTCTGCGGCGGAGCAGGTTGCATCCCGTGTAGCCCACGTTGTTGTCCTTACATCCGTACATCACTATGGGTCTTGCCACGTCCATGTAAGCCTCAACGTAGGGCTTTACTATCTCGCTTGGCTCATCTATCACAGGCTTTACCACCTTGCCCACAGCAAGGGCTCTCTTGTCCTCCGCCACGTATTTTTCTGCGTGCTCAAGGACCTCGTCGGGGTCAATGTCACCCACCGTCACCAGCACCATATTTGCGGGGTTGTAGAAATTGTTGTAGCAAAGGTACAGCATTTCGTGCGTGATCTTGGAAATGCTCTCAATATCGCCTGCAATATCGTTTCTGACGGGATGGTTATGATACAACGCCTGCAAAAGGTTCTTTTGTATCACCCAGCCCTCCATGTCGTCGTACATGGTTATTTCCTGACCGATTATGCCCTTTTCCTTTTCAACGCTTTCGTGGGTAAAATAGGGAGAGTTGACGTAATTGATGAGTATATGGAGATTTTCGTAGAAATCGTCCGTGGAAACAAAGTAATACGCCGTCATGCCGTTGCCCGTAAAGGCGTTGGGGCTTGCACCGTACTTTGCAAACTGCTCAAAAACGTTTTCCCCGTTGGGGTTATCAAACATCTTATGCTCCAGAAAATGAGCAATACCCAGCGGTACCTCCACTGTCTCCGTCTGACCCACGGGCACAAAGCGGATATTGTTGGAGCCGTAGTCCGTTGCGTACATTGCAAACTGCTTCGTAAAGCCCTTTTTCGGAATAACTATCAGTCGCAAGCCGTTGGAAAGCGTAGTCTCGTAAATCGTTTCTTTAAGGAGAGGGAATTCTTTTATTTCAAACATACCGTTCACCTCAATTGTTGGTAAGGAAGAACACCGTATCCTCGGCGATCCTTCCGGCAATATCCACGATATCAGCCTTTGTGACGGAGCGTATCTTCTGCTCCTGCTCCTCGGTGGATATTCTTACCCCTGCCAGAATATTGCTGTAACAGAAGTTGACCATCTGCGCCATGGAATCGTTGACCGCCTTAAGTCTTGTTCTGTACTCCTTAACCGCTGCCTCCATCTCAAAGTCGGAAATATCACCGTCAATGATAGCCTGCAGTTGTTCCTTTATTATGTCGTAGGCTTTTTGATAATTTGCGGTCTCTATGCCCGTATAGACAAAAAGCTGACCGTTGAATTTATCCACCGCCGAATACACCGTGTAGCAAAGGCTTGCCTTTTCCCTCACGTTCATAAACAGCTTGGAGTTAAGCCCTCCGCCAAACACCTCGTTAAACATCAATAGCTTGCAGTAATCCTCGTGCTGTGCCGTCATGTTGGTGCGGTAGCCTATATTCAGCTTGCCCTGCTTGACGTCCATCTTCTCCTGCCTGTATTTTACCTCGGTGGGGTAAACAGGCTCGGGAATATACTCGGGCAGGGAGCCTCTGTCGCCAAAAACAAGGTTATTCTTGATTATTTCCGTCACTCTTGCCACGTCAACGTCGCCCGCCACAAAAATATCCACGGGGTTATTGGCAATAATGCTCTTATAAACACGGAAAAGCCTGTTTTCGTCTATATTGTCCAGCTCGTCAGCATCGCCAAAAACGCATTTTGTAAATACCTTGCCGGGGTTCATCTCCCTGTTGAGGCGCATGGCGCTGTACTCCGCCTTGTCGTTTATTATTGACAAAATTTGCTGTTTTAAATTGTATGCTTCCTGCACAACATAGTCTTGTCTGAAAAGTCCGTTTTCTGTTGTCGGCTCAAATATCAGCTGACGCAAAAACCGGGCGGCCTGCTCCAGCAGACTGTCCTCGGACTGTATATATTGATCATCGATAACACCCACACCAAAGCTCATCACCTGCTTATTGCCGTACTTTCTTACGTCGGCGGCAACGGTTGCTCCGTAAAGGTCCTGCAGATGCCTTTTGATGGCCTTTCTGTCAGGATAAGAAACGGTGCCCCTTGCCAGAACGTTGGGGATAAGTGCATGGTATGTGTAGTCATCGTCAAGCTCTGTGGGAATAAAAACGTTTATGCTTGTGGTCTTAAAAATACTGCACGGCATAACGTACAGATTTACGTTTTTCGCAAGCACGATAGGTTCAGGTACGTTCATACGCATCCTTTCCTCCGCCATGGGCGGAATATATATAATACGGCATCTGCCGTTTGATTCAGACGTATCCACACTTAACAAAAAGGAGAAAGCTATGGATAAGGCATGTTTGACACTTGTAATTATCGGTGCGCTCAACTGGCTTTTGGTCGGTATTTTCCAGTTTGACCTTGTAGCCGCAGTTTTCGGCTCACAGTCAGCCATCATCAGCAGAGTTATATACTCCGTAATCGGCCTTGCGGGCGCATGGTGTATAGGTCTTTTGTTCCGTGACTGGAAGCAGGTTTCCGCCGCAAGGGGCTGACCCCGCTTGTAAAATCAAGACTGTGGCTATACTCACAGTCTTCCCAAAACTATATGACCTATATAGAACAAACTCTAAGGCAGAAGACCCCTGCCTTAGAGTTATTTACTAATAGTGAAGTCCTAATTACTTTCTGTTGCTCATAAAGCCGGGCAGAGTCTTGTCTGCTGCGTTGTCTGCAGGCTTCTTTACGTTCTGCACGTCAACAGTTTCCCATGCGCCGAGAACGGGCTTCTTGGTTGTTGAAGTACCTGTTGCTGTGTTAGTCTGGTTATTCTTTGTAAAATCAACCTTTGCGGGCTTGTCATCGTCAAAGCCTGTTGCAATAACTGTGATCTTAACTGTATCCTGGAGCTCAGGATCGATAACGTGACCAAAGTACATATTTGCATCCTCGCCTGCAGCAGCTGTTATGTAGTTTGTAGCCTCCATGCAGTCAAAGAGTGTAAAGTTCTCGTCAGAAGTGATATTTACCAAAAGCTCTGTTGCGCCTGCGATCTTTGTTTCAAGCAACGGGCTCTCAACAGCTCTCTTTGCAGCCTCAACAGCAGCATTCTCGCCGCTTGCTTCGCCAATACCCATGTGAGCAAGGCCCTTCTCGCTGAATACAGAGCGAGCGTCAGCAAAGTCAACGTTGATAACGCCGTAACCGTTGATGATCTCGGAAATACCCTTTGTAGCCTGACGGAGAATATCGTCAGCCATTTCAAATGCGTTAACAAGGGATGTGTTCTTGTCAACAAGAGCAGCCAGCTTGTCGTTGGGAACAACGATAAGAGCGTCAACAACTTCCTTCAGGTTGTTGATACCCTCCTGAGCGTACTGTGCTCTCTTCTTACCTTCCATTGTGAAGGGCTTTGTAACGATGGCTACTACCAGCGCACCGTTATCCTTTGCGATCTCAGCCACAACAGGAGCTGCACCTGTACCTGTACCGCCACCCATGCCGGCAGTAACGAATACCATGTCTGCATCCTTTACGATGTCTGCGATCTCATCCTCGCTCTCCTCTGCAGACTTTCTGCCAACCTCAGGGTTGCCGCCTGCACCGTAACCGTGAGTAAGCTTCTCGCCGATTATGGGCTTGTTAGGAGCAAGAGAACGGTAAGTTGCCTGCTTGTCCGTATTAACTGTAACAAATTCCACACCCTCAATACCGGATGCGATCATTCTGTTGACTGCATTGCCACCGCCGCCGCCAACGCCGATTACCATTATCTTAGGTAATTCAATAATATTATTATCTGCCATCTGTGAAACCTCCGCATGCACAATATTATGCTATTTTCTTTATTATATATTATAGCACAAGTGTCTATATTTTTCAATTACTATTTTCAAAAAAAGTTGAATTTTTCTTGATTTTTTCATATTTTTTTGCGGATTTGACGGACATTGCGGCACTTTTACCCATTTTACACAAAAAAATAATATTTGTGATTGACATATAAATCCAAATGTGATACAATTAGTAAGTAAGGTGTGCCCCAAGGCAACACTATTCCGTTACAAGAGAGGAAATTACTATGCTTACAAATAAGCCTATCGGTCTGCAGTCATTTACGTTGGCAGACATTTTACACGATGATTTTGAAGGCACGTTGAAGATGATAAAGGAATTTGGCTACGACGGCGTTGAGCTCCACAGCATGTACGACAGATCGCCCGAGTACATCCGCGATCTTTTTAAGGATCTGGATCTTAAGTTGATGTCATTCCACGGCGAATTCGGCGTGATCAATAACAACACAAAGGCAGTGCTGGACGAGTACGAAACCATGGGTATCAAATACGTTGTTATCCCCTTTATTATGGAAAAGTACAGATACGACGGCGAGGCTTGGGACGTTTTTGTAAACGGCTGCAAGCGCATCGGACAGGCTGCCCGCGAGCGCGGCATGGTGCTTTGCTACCACAACCACAATTTTGAATTTAAGGACAAGATCGACGGCGAATACTTCTACGACGTAATATTCAATACCGTCGGCAGAGAAAACCTGAGCACACAGATGGATATCGGCTGGCTCGGCATTGCAAAGCAGGACCCCATCGCATACCTTAAAAAGTACAGCGGCTCTGCCCCCATCGTCCACATAAAGGACTTCTACTTCCCGGATCTTATTCCCGAGGATCAGCGTGACCCCAACGAGGTCGATTACTTTGACTTCCGCCCCATGGGCAAGGGTATGCTGGATATTCCCGCAGTTGTTAAGGCTGCTGAGGATGCAGGCACGGAATGGTTTATCGTGGAGCAGGACGACAAGAGCTACCGTTACCCCGAGCTTTCCAAGCTTGACTGCGTAAAGATGAGCATCGACTACTGGAGATCTCTGTAATATTCAACGGGTGTCAGTCCCACGGCATTGACTATATTCGTTCGCTACAAAACGGATGATCAGTATAAAAACTATTTTTCAAAAAGGAGAAAAAAATATGAAGACAAATCTTCCCATAGCTGTTCAGCTCTACTCCGTAAGAGATGCAATGGCTGCAGATTTTGAAGGCACACTGAGAAAGATCAAGGAATTCGGCTACGACGGCGTTGAGTTCGCAGGTCTTTTTGGCAACGATCCCAAGGACGTTAAGAAGCTTTTGGCAGAGATCGGTCTTGAGCCCGTTTCCGCACACGTTGCTTACGTTGAGATGATGGCTGATATCGAAGGCGTTATGTCCGCTTACGAAACTATCGGCTGCAAGTACATCGTAATCCCCTACATGACAGAGGAATACAGACCCGACGGCGAAAAGTTCGACGAGGCTTGCGAGGGCATGAAGGTTCTCGGCAAGGCTGCAAAGGAGCACGGCCTCACACTTCTCTACCACAACCACGACTTTGAGTTCGTTAAGCTGGGCGACGAGTACGGTATCGACGTTATGTACAACAGAGTACCCGCTTGCCTCCTCCAGACAGAGCTTGATACCTGCTGGGTAAACGTTGCAGGCGAGAACCCCGCTGACTTTGTATTGAAGTATTCCGGCAGAGCACCCGTTGTTCACCTGAAGGACTTCCATATGCCCGCTGTTAAGCCCGAAAAGATGTATGCACTCATCGGTATCGATGACGGCGCAGCTGAGGAGCAGCCCCAGAGCGAAGAAGACAAGTTTGGCTTCCGTCCCGTTGGCTACGGTATGCAGGATGTTCCCGCTATCATCGCAGCTTCCGAGAAGGCAGGCGCAAAGTGGTTGGTAGTTGAGCAGGATGAGCCCAGCATGGGCAAGTGTCCTCTCGAGTGCGTAAAGATGAGCATCGAGTACCTCCACGCTTGATTCCGGCACAGAGAATAAAATAAGATCCTTATATTCCTACCGCCGGTAGGATAATATCGCAAAGGGCCGGCCACAAACCGGTCCTTTGTGCAAAATACACACAGCATCCAAATAAGCTGCAAATAACAAAAATACCAAAGCTACATGATAAGATATCAGAATTGGAACTAACAATGAATAATAACATACCATCACCAATGCGGGCTGAATATCTGCGTCATTCGGACAAGCCCGGCTATGCTCAAGGTGTGCTGACGATTTATGCAGGGGAAGATCTGCCTTGTGAATACAGAGCATTCTGGGGCAATGCCAACGGCAAGCTGGAATCATACACCGCCCTTGCCCCCATCATTTGCACGGGTGAGGTAACGGAATTTGAGCTTGCGCCCTACACTCTCATCCCCCGCGGCGCTGACCGCTTGCTGGTATTCGGCGCAACACAAAGAGGCAAGGAGCTTTCCGACTGCTATGCAGAAGTAATGCTCCCGCAGGGTGCCTCCGACTACGATCTCGGCAAGCCCTTGTACGAAATGCAGGTGCAGAGCGACATACATTTGTCCCAAAATCCGGAGCATTCTCACAACCTACATTTTGCCGCTGTGCTGGAGGACATAAAAAAGACCTCACCAAACACATTGGGGCTTTTTATCAACGGTGACATTACCAACCACGGCTACGTAACTGAGTACGACGCTTTTATGGAGATAATCGACTCCACGCCCTCCGCGCCGCCGGTGTATTTTGCAATGGGTAACCACGATCTTTCCACATACGACGACCTGCCCTGCGACGTTGCCACAGCAAATTTCTTAAAGGGCACTCGCAACACATGGTCCGACAAGGCATATTTTGACCTGTGGATAGGCGGAGTTCACTTTATATTTTTGGCAAGCGAGCGTGCAAGACAAAGAGCATGGCTTTCTCCCCAGCAGTTGGCGTGGCTGGATGCCAAGCTGGCAGAAAACCGCAACACTCACAGAGCAAAGTACGTATTCTTGCACCAGGGCATGGTGGATACCGTGGCAGGCTGTCTGGCGTACCAAAAATGGCACGACGTTGAGCAGACCGCAGAGCTTACCGAGGTTCTGGGCAAATACCCCGAGGCAGTGCTGTTCAGCGGCCACAGCCATTGGAAGCTGGAATCTCCCCACACTATGAAGCCCAGGGACGAGAAGCTCCCCACCATATTCAACACATCAGCAGGCGGATACACTTGGGACGACACCAGCATGACCACCTAAACCGGCTACGATGAATCCGAGGGCTACTATTTTTACGGCTACGAGGACAAGGTGCTTGCACTCGGCAGGGACTTTCTCAACGGCAAGTGGATTGCCTCCGCACAGTTTATAATCGAATACTGATGACAACAGTCATGAATATTGCTCCCTCTCGGCATAAGGCTTTGCCAAGGGGGAGTTTTTGCGTCGGCAACGGGGCTCCTGTCCCTGATAAAAGAAAGCCGACAGGGATGTTTCCATCCGCGTCGGCTGTTTTGTTTCCAATATCGTAATATTCCTTTTCCTTCAGCAGGATCTTGCGTATATACTCAAAGGTGGCGTCCTCGCCATCATCCTTCAGCATCCGCAACAGTTTTTCCAGAAGCTGAGACGTCTCCGGGTGGATGACCCTTACCCCCTTGCCGCGCTCAAAGTATTCCAGAGGATGGGCTTGGCTGTAATTTTTGCCGTTGTATATCTTATCCGCCGCAACCCTGTCGCAAAACATCTCCACCACGTACACCAACGGCATTTTTACGGGCCACACTCCCCCGCGCTTTGGGTCGTAGTCCGTCCAGTATTCAAAATGGTGCTTATTTCTGCCCTTGTGGTGCATCCACGCGGCAGAATAACCCTTGTCTGCACGTTCACCCTCGTTGGGGCTTTTGTTCCCCGTATAAAACCTCGCACCAACAATGAACTCATGGGGCGAATACTTTGACAGATCGTGGAGAAGTCCTCTCCAAAGTATGCCCGCCTTGGCACAATGGGCTATCACTCTGTGGCGATGCCTTGTTATGGTTACAAAATGCTTTATAGGATGGCTCATGGTCATTCCCCCGTGTTGTGTTATACTGTTAGTATATAATATTTGCGCTGTTTTGTCAAGCGCTTTTATTGTAACAAATTGCTCTTGTCAAATACAGGTTTTTGTGATAAAATATTATGCGGCTTTGCAAGCTTATTACCCTTAAGAAAGGATCTATATATGACAAAAGCAGAAAAAACGCCCCTTATCAAAAAGCTTTGGGGCACACCTCAATTTTATAAACAGCTGGTAGTCCTTATGGTGCCCATTATGATACAGAACGGCATCACAAATTTTGTAAACATGCTGGACAACATCATGATCGGAGCTACGGGCACGGACCAGATGACGGGTGTTTCCCTGGCAAACCAGTTTTTCTTTGTATTCAATCTGTGCATATTCGGCGCAGTTTCGGGCGCAGGTATTTTTGGTGCCCAGTTTTTTGGCAATAACGACCACGAGGGCGTAAGGCATACCTTCCGCTTTAAGATGATATTCAGTATTCTTTTGACGATAGCCGGAATTGCCCTGTTTATATTCTTTGGCGAGGACCTTCTTAAGCTGTATATGAAGGGCGAAAGTGAGAGCGTAGACCCCGTTGCCACGTTGGGCTACGGCAAGGACTACATCAAGATAATGCTGATAGGCGTTCTGCCCTACACCATAGTCCAATGCTATTCGGGCACTCTGCGTGAGGGCGCTGCCCCCACCCTGCCCATGATCGCAGGCGTAATAGCGGTAGGTGTAAACCTTGTATTCAATTACATACTGATATTCGGTAAATTCGGCGCTCCCGCAATGGGCGTTGAGGGCGCTGCCATTGCTACGGTTTTGTCCAGATTTGTGGAGCTTGCCATCGTAGTGATCTGTACCCACGCCAACAAAAAGAAATTCCCCTATATGCAGGGCGTTTACAAGAGCCTTTACGTACCGGGAAGTCTTGTGGGCCAGCTTTTGGTAAAGAGCCTCCCCTTGATGCTCAACGAAACTCTGTGGTCCGCAGGCATTGCAATGGTAAACGAAAGCTACTCATACCGAACCTTGGACGCCATTGCCGCAGGAAATATATCCCAGACGTTCTGGAACGTATTTTCCATCGCTTACCTTGCGGTGGGCAATGCAATAGGTATTATTTTGGGACAGATGCTGGGTGCAAACCGACTGAAGGAGGCAAAGGAGGCCAGCTACAAGATGATATCATTCTCCTTTGTGATCGCCTTTACCATCGGCATGGTATATATGGTTGCCGCAGAGTTTATACCTCTTTTTTATAAGGCGGACGACCACATCCGTTCCCTTGCCACTACGATGATGCAGATAACAGCACTTGCAATGCCCTTTGAGGCTTTGGCACACGCATCCTACTTTACATTAAGGTCCGGCGGCAAGATCGGCATCACCCTGGTGTTTGACAGCGGATTTATGTGGGGTGTTAACGTATTGCTGGCATTCCTGCTGACGAGGTATACGGACGTTTCCCTCTTGGGAGTATTCACAATTATACAGTTTGTTGCTGTGATAAAATCCGTTTTCGGTCTGCTTTTGGTAAAGAGTGGATACTGGGTAAAGAACATCGTAGAGGACGGCAAAAGCGCAGCAGCGGAATAACGTTAATAAACAAGTTAAAGGAGTGCGAGTTGATTTTTCGCACTCTTTTTTGTCGCTGAATCGGAGCTCTCCCATCACTTTATCTGCGGCACACCCCATTAGCCCTTTTTTCACTTGAAAAAACAAACCCTTTGTGATACAATATCATTACAAAGCATCAACAGAAGGAGAATATTATGAGTAAAGAAAAAAAGCCACTACAATGGCAAGCAATAGTCACGATGATAGCCTTTATGCTGGTTGGAGCAGTTTGCGGTTTTATTATCGTCGGCTTTATGGACGAAATGTTAACGGACGACACACCGCTGAAAACGGAGCTTCTGCTGTTTTTCGGTATGTTGGTGGGTATATATCTGTCCATATTCCTTTCGTTTATAATACATGAGGCAGGGCATCTGGTGTTCGGTCTTATGACGGGGTACAAATTCTGCTCGTACAGAATAGGCAGCCTCCTGCTGATAAAGCAAAACGGCAAGCTCCGCATCAAAAAATACTCCATTGCCGGCACGGGCGGTCAATGTCTTATGGTCCCCCCCGACATGGTTTACGGCTCGTTCCCCGTTACGGCGTACAATCTCGGCGGCGTGCTGATGAATTTACTGATTTTTGTCATCTGCCTTACTGCTTACTTTGTTATAGACAGCAAAACACTTTTTACGGGGCTTCTGCTGGTAAACGCCGTGGTAAACCTTGCTATTGCGCTTACAAACGGCATCCCTATGAAGGGCGCAGTCAACAACGACGGCCACAACGCCTTTTCACTTGAAAGCAACAAGGCGGCAATGCGAGCATTCTGGCTGGAGCTTAAGATAAACGAGGCAATGTCAAACGGTGTCAATATTAAGGATATGGACGAGAGCTGGTTTGTAATGCCAAAGGACGAGGAGCTTTCCAACTCCATCGTTGGTGATATTGCTGTATTTTGCTGTAACAGATACCTGGCAGAGCACCGCTTTGACGAGGCAAAGGAAGCGATCACGCACCTTATCTCAACGCAAAACAGCATCGTCCCCATCAATAAACACCTGTTGACGGCGGACAAAATATACATAATGCTGATATCGGGAGAACCAAAGGAGCAGATAGACCTTTTGCTCACCAAGGAGCAGAAAAAGATGATGAAGCTTTTGTCATCCATGCCGTCGATATTAAGAACGGAATACGCCTATGCGCTCTTGGCAGAAAAGAACGACAAAAAAGCTGCAAAAATAAAAAAGCAGCTGAACAATATGGCAAAGAGCTATCCCTATGCAGGGGAGATCGCATCGGAGCAGGAGCTTATTGACATAGCGGACAAGGCGGCGGATAAATCATTGGAATAAAGCAGAAAAGCACTTATGACATAGTCATAAGTGCTTTTTATCAATACTCCCACGGGTCCAGCTTGTCAAAGGCGTCCAACAGAGCCTCCTGCTTTGTGGGGTACGGCTTGGAAAATTCGCCGTTTACCACCGTCTTGTAATGATCCTTTTTGAATTTGTCGAGCAAAAGGGTTATCAGATTGCCCTTGTACTTCATAAATTCGTTGCCCTGCCTGCTTCTTCTCAGCTTATGCTTTAAGAAGGTCTCCCTCCGTGCCAGTCTGCGCTTAAATTCCTGCTCACGCTTTTTGGCGGTAGGTGCTTCTCCCTCCATCTTTTCCGCACAGATACAGCCTGCGCCGATGGTACGATAGAATTGGTCGTGCTTCATAATGTGGACATACCTTATTATCTGATGTCCGCACATTCTGCACACGCCAACGGGCGCTCCCAGGTCTATCATGCCCACGCAGTACCAGCCCGAATGAGGCACGTCGTCCCTTTTCCACAGATTTTCCCCCTCAGTAACCTCTCTTGCCCACTCCGCATAACGGTATTTTTCGGGCATTTCGGTTATTTCCTCCTTGGGCGCTGTAACTGCCTCGGGCTCATCCAAGGGAACTTCGTTTTCTATTTGGTAGACCTCTCCATCCTCGGGAGTATCCTCCGTTACCTCCTCGGGCAGATCCCACAGCGGCACTTCCTCATCATCCTGCTCATACTGCGGCAATGTGGCATCCTCGGGGTCAAAAACATCATCCTCCTCTTGGATAAGCTCATAGCCTTGAGGGATCGCTTCCGTCAGCTCAATGGGCTGTGGCGCAGGCTCGGGTTGGGACGCCATTGCCTGCTCCTTTTGCTCTCTTGCGGAGATCACCGCATTTTTCTTCATCTGACCCCAGTTTATCCCGGCATCAAAATTGTAATCCATGCTGACGGGTCTCAATGCCCCTGTCTTTTCAAAGAATATGTAATAAACACCCTTTGCGGCATCTATTTCCTTTATTACTCCATCGCCAAACACGGGGTGACAAACGCTGTCCCCCACAGCTCTTGCTTGGGGCGTCGGTTGAGGTGCTGTTTTTTCCGACGCAGGCTCCGCATCCTTTGGCAGCTTACCTATGCGCAGATAATTTTCCTCCCCCATTTCAAACAGAAATCTGGACGGCTTCTTATGTGCAATGCCGTTGCCTGCGCCCTCCGACTCCGTAAGGTACAGCCTTTCCATGGCTCTTGTCAACGCCACAAAGCACAGTCGTCTTTCCTCCTCCAGTCCCTCCTCCTTGCGCTCCTCAAGAGTTTTGGATGATGGGAATATACCCTCCGACATTCCGCACACAAAACAAACGGGGAATTCCAAGCCCTTTGCCGCATGGACGGTCATCAGCTTTACTCTGTCCAGATTTTCGTCCTCGTCGTTTGCATTTTCCCGTTCTATCTGGCGCAGATACTCCTCCAGGGACAAAAACTCGCCGTAATTCTGTTCCCTTTCCCACAAAGAGCGCTTACACTCCGCAAGGTTGTCCAGTCTTTCCATACTTCCGTTTTCTCGGATGTAGTTTTCGTACCCCATTACGGAGAGCATACTTTCAAACAGCTCGGACACAGGGCAGGTATCCCTTTGCGCCCTCAGCTCCTCCATATTGCGCACAAACGCCCCTGCCCCCGAGCCGGAAAACACGGGTGCGGACACGTACTTTTTCAATGCGGCGTAAAGAGGAATATTGTCCGTCTTTGCAAGGCTCTTTAACGCATTCATCTTGACCTTGCCAAACTGGCGTCTGGGCACATTGATTATTCTCTCAAATGCCTCGTCATCATCGCGGTCTATCAAGGTCATATATGCAAGGGCATCCTTTATCTCCATTCTCTCGTAGAACTTTACGCTGCCGTAAAGCTCATAAGGAATGCCCTCAGCCATAAGTGCCTGCTCGCAAAAGCGGGAAAGGAAGGATGCTCTGTACATTATGGCAATATCGCGATACTGCCTCTTTTCCTGCTGAACAAGCCTTTGTATCTCCCCTGCTATCCACTTGCCCTCCTTTTCCTCGGACACCGCGTGCAGGTGTATTACCTCCTCGCCACCCTTTTTGGTGGTATAGAGGGATTTTTCTATTCTGTTTTTATTCAAGCCTATTACGGTGTTTGCCACCTTAAGGATCTTTTCCGTAGACCTGTAATTTCTGTTGAGAAAAACCGTCTGAGTACCAAGGAAATTCTTGTCAAAGTCCACGAGGATGGACATATCCGCACCACGCCATTCGTAAATATTCTGGTCGGGATCGCCCACCACAAACAGGTTGTTGTGGTACTCGCACAGCATCCTTATCAAGCGCATCTCCCTTGCGGAGGAATCCTGAAACTCATCCACCTGTATGTAGAAAAGCCGTTCCGCCCATTTTTGACGTACCTCGGGGAATTTTTCAAATATGCGGAAGGTAAAGGATATAAGGTCGTCAAAATCCAGCCCAAACATCTTGTTCTGCTTTTGTACGTAACGGCGGACTATGGTAGCCTCCAGCTCGCTGATGGGCTTGCCCCGAGGCGGTTGCGGTATGGTGATCGCATCCACGTTGCCCGCCAGCATACTGTCCACGTAGCCCTCGTCGGACTTCAGCTTGTGGATTATGCCCAGTATCCTTTCAAACACGGCTTTGTCCGTCTTTATCTCCATTTCGGAATATATCTCCGTCAGGATCTTTCGTTGATATACCTCGTCCAATATTGTAAAGCCCTTGGGGTACATCAATCGGTATATATCATCCCGAAGCACTCTTACGCAAAAGCCGTGGTACGTGGTGATGAGGGAATTGTCATACCCCTCCCCCACAAGTCCGCGTACTCGCTTTTTCATTTCCCCTGCCGCCTTGTTTGTAAAGGTCACGCAGAGCACGTTGGAGGGATGGATACCCGCCGCCTTAACAAGGTAGGCGTATCTGTGGACAAGGGCTTTTGTCTTGCCCGAGCCCGCACCTGCAATTATGCGCAGATAACCCTCCGTAGAGGTGACGGCTTCTATCTGTTCTTCGTTTAGGCTTTCAAAGATCTTGTCCATTTTTCGTCCCTTTCCGCTTATATTCTCATTATAGATATTTTACCACAAAGATCGTTTTTTGTAAATCAAGCGGCGCTTGAGTTTTTGATATTTTTGCATTTTTGTATTGCCAAAAGAGGCAAAATATGTTAAAATAATAGTATGAGAATTTATAACAAGGACACATTATGACAAGTAACACCATTCGCTCCCGATTTGATGCCTATCTTACAAGCGCAACGCCCGTTTTGAGCTACGTTGTGCCGACGGGTACAGAGGAGCTGTTAAAGACAGATAACGAATACATCATAATTTCGCAGACATTAAGAGGCTACTGCCATTTGGCATCAAGGCTGCCCTTTGATTACTCGGGCAAGGTCTTGGTCCCCGAGGAATTCAAAGGTGTGCCCCTTTCCCGCCGTGCGGTTTCCGTCAGCGAGTGCGGCAACGGCGTTGCCCTGCTGACTGTTGCCCCGTCCTATCCGCCAAAGTGGGAATTTTCCACAGTTGACGGCAAAAAGAACCCCATCTTCTCCGAGCTTAAAAGGCTGGATTCCCTCACCTACCGCAGGGAAAACAACGTATTTGCCTTGGAGGAGGAAAGGCTCATAAAGAGGGCTGTGGAGGATGGCACGGACGTCAAGTACATCGTCCACACGGCAAAGTCCCAGCTTTTGTCCAACGGCACCATTGCTCTTGCAAAGGAAAGGCGCATCCCCTGCCTGCTGATAACGGAGGGGCTTTTGGGCTCAGTAACCCAGACCCGCCCCGTGCCCCAGGAAATGGCGCTTTGCACTTTCCCCAGGTTTGACCTTGATACGGTCTCCATCCACCACAAGGGTGTGATACTCATTGCGGACAACGTGGAAAATCCAGACAATCTGGGCCTTGTGATCAGAACGGCTGACGCCTGCGGTGCAGACGCTGTAATATCCGTAGGCAACACCGCAGTATTCAATAAAAACTGCATCCGTGCCGCAAGAGGCGCCATTGGCAGATTTCCCGTGCTGGAGTATTCCGTTGGGGAGTTCAGCGGCGTCATCAGCAAACTTAAGGCATTGGGCTACACAGTTTACGGCACCAGCGCCCGCACGGACAAGACCGTCCGGGATATCGCCTCCAACGGCGGCAGAGTATTTTCCGTCAGCAACGAGACCAACGGCATAAGCGCCCACATGGCCCAGGCGGCTCACGAATGCCTGCGCATCCCCATGGCTACCGGGCAATCATCCCTCAACGTGGCTGTGGCGGCAGGCATAATACTGTCCCAAGCCATAAGGTTTGAATAATTTACGGTATCAACGGCATCCCCGTTATATACAAAACTACTATAATATAAGGAGAACAACATGAAGACATTGACAGACACTTTTGTGCTTGCAAACGGCGTGGAGATCCCCTGCATTGGCTACGGCACATGGCAGACACCCTCCGGCGACGTTGCAAAAGACAGCGTAAAGGCAGCTCTTGACGCAGGCTACCGCCATATCGACACAGCATTTGCTTACGGCAACGAGGCTGACGTTGGCGAGGGCATCAAGGCTTCCGGCGTAAACAGAAAGGATATATTCCTCACCACAAAGCATTGGATCACGGAAAGAGGCTACGAAAAGACTGTTGCCGCTATCGACGCATCCTTAAAGAACCTTGACGTTGACTACCTTGACCTGTACCTTGTACACTGGCCCTGCGTAGAAAAGATCAGCCCTGAATGGAAAGAAATAAACGCTGATACCTGGCGCGGTTTTGAACGCATGTATCAGGACGGCAAGATCCGTGCTTTGGGCGTAAGCAATTACCAGCAGAAACACTTGGAGGCTCTTGACGAGTTTGCAACAGTAAAGCCCGTAGTAAACCAGATCGAGTTCCACCCCGGCTACACACAGATCGACAACGTAAGATACTGCCAGAACCACGGTATGCTGGTGCAGGCATGGAGCCCTCTGGGCAACGGTGCCGTGCTGAAGGACGAAACTCTGGCTGCCATCGCCGCAAAGTACGGCAGATCAGTAGCGCAGATCTGTATCCGCTTTGCACTGCAGAATGACGTTCTGCCCCTGCCCAAGTCCGTAACACCCTCCCGAATTGCGGAAAACGCAAGGGTATTTGACTTTGAGCTGGCAGAGGACGACGTTAAGACGTTAATGGATATGCCCATGCTGGGCTTCAGCGGATACTACCCCGAGGAAGCACCTGCTGACGCTCTTGTAAACGGCGACTGATAAACAACTGACAATAATAATGGCGGAGGATACTGTAAAGTACCCTCCGCCATTTTGCTTATAAAATACTATCCGATATTATTTTCCGTCGTTGTAGGGTGTTGTGTCATTGAACACAAACTCAACGGACTCCAAGCCCTTAACTGCAGACTTTTCTATCTCCACAGCCAAGTGGATGTTTGTCATGGTGTGGGTAACTACCTCCCCCGCCTTTTTCATATCTGCGTCAACGTATATCTTCAATACGCCCTCGCTGTAATCTGCGCCCGTTATCGCCTGAATATCGGGGTCGCCCGTGCTGTTTTTGCCGTAGAGGAAAACGTAAATACAGTCATCATCGTGCCATTTTGTAAGCTCGTTGCCGTCAAACACGCCGGGACCGCAGAACGTGCCGCCGTAGCCTGACATATTCCATTCGTAGCCAAATCTCTTGGGCAGGGTGGTGTTGTACTCATCCCCCGCTGTCAGACCGCCGCCACTGAATGCACGGTTGACGTCCACGTTACCCTTTTCGTTTGTAACGGTGTACGTATTAAAGTCAGCCACCTCGTCGGGATTTTTCAGCTTGCTTATAAAGTTCTCCATTTTCTTCTGCTCAAACGGGTCCGTATTTTCGGGACTCTGTGCCGTGCCGCACGCCGTCACCAGCATCAGCAGGCAGAGCGTTAATGCCATAAATATTCTTTTCATGTCTTTGTTCCTTTCCTTTGAATAATATTCGTCAGATCTTATTTTGTGTATTACCGCCACCGTGGCAGGCATCAGCAACACTATCACGCCAAACACCAAAAATAATTTCAACAACATCAACTCCTTTCCGTCGTTTGAAGCCCGAGGAATGCGTCATTCTCGCCGCATTTCCTTGATGGGACTCTGTTTGTTTCTATTATAACATATAACTCCCCTATGTCAATAGGTTTTTATACAAATTTAGGGCTATTCACACATTATTTACAAAAAGCTCCGCACATGAATTTTGTGCGGAGCTTTCCGATCATATTACATACTTGATTATTGCCACGTATTGCAGCACGCTGCCCAGCACCACAAACAAGTGGAATACGGAGTGGATGTACTTGCATTTTTTACCAAAGCCGTAGAACACCGCGCCAACGGTATAGGCTATACCCCCTGCCAATATCCACAAAAAGCAGGGCAAGCTCATTGCATCCAGCGCAGTTTTGCCCGCCATCACTATGCACCAGCCCATGCCTATGTAGCATATCATAGAAAGCACGGCGTATTTTTTCAGGTCGATGGCGGTAAACACCGTACCCAAAGCAGCGCACGCCCACACCACGCCAAAAATGCTCCATCCCCAAACGGGGCTGAACTCACGTATTGGGCCCAGCACGATGGGAGTATAGGTACCCGCTATCAAAAAGTATATCATGCAATGGTCCAGCACCTGCATGACCTTTTTACCCGTATTTTTGGGCAGACCGTGGTACACGCTGGAAACCGTATAGAGGATAATCAGCGATGCACCGTATATGGAGCTGCTGACAACGCCCCACACGTTGTGGTGGAGAGCCGCAACTATAACGCAGGTCACCAGAGCAATAACACCAAAGCCGCCGCCCACGATGTGGGACACCATGTTGAATATTTCCTCACCCTTTGTGTAGGTTGGCAATACTCTGTCCTTGATCTTTGTTCTTTTCATTTTGTCACCCTTCAATTATTGTATTTCCACGCCACGGTATATATTATAATACATTTCCCCCAAAATTTCAAGACCTGCGGTGGGGAATTTAAGTTGATCGCCACGGGATGTCGAGGACGGTGGTCCCTGTTAAAAGAAGATCTCACGTTATTCAGAAACACAGTTTCGGTGCCGTTCCATGCGTTCGTGAAGGATAGAAGGACAATACTGACGAAAACAGGTGCGAGAATATAACTTCCCCGACCCACGCCCCGAGGCTTACGAGCTTTCACAAATCTACCTACCTAAAGCTCCGTAGCATATGAGACGTGCCGTATAAAAGCGTTTCAAGGGTGGGTGGTCAAGGCGGGAGGGGAAATCGCAATCCCATCCCGCCTTGTTGTTCTTTGGATACTTTCTGTCAACACAGAAAGTATCATAGTCGCCACAGAATTCAGGCATCCCGGAATATCGAGGACTCCTGTCCATTAAACATCCACCGTCACCTCATCCCCATTTGCGGACACTACCTCCATCAATCTTAAACCACCGTTGCGCCACCTATATCTCCGCAAG
>JAGBHJ010000082.1 GCA_017935525.1 Clostridia bacterium
CCACCTTGCCCAGCGCGGAGCCGCCAAACAGACTGCCGCCCTTAATGCCGTAAACGTAGGAATGGCAGACAAATACGAACACTATGAGTACCAGCCACAGCACCAGCTTTATAACTGGCTTTGGTATCAGCTGACCCAGAGTATCAAATGACGCCCATCTGGTGCGGATGCCCTCCAGCAAAGAGTTGGAAAACGTGCGGGAGTACATGGATGTATTTTTGTAGCAGTTGCCTACAAAAATGTTTTTGAACAGGTACCATCCGGTCTCCCTGAATGCCATTAAGTGACCCTTGGACCAACGCAACCTCTGGCGCAGCGCAAAGCGGACCTTTGTGGGCTGCTCGTCGTAAAACATTGCCGCGTCGTTGTATGAAATTTCGTACCCGTGGGCAACGGCGTCAGCGGTAAATGCTCTGTCCTCCGTAAGGGAGGTGTAATTCCAGCCGTTTTGTATCAGCTCGTTGGCGAACAAAAAGCCCGTGCCTTGGATGTTTGTGGCAAGGCGAAGCACAGATCTCGCCCTGTGGCGCACACGAATGGAACGTATCCAATGGAGCGCGTAGGATGCCGCAAGCCAGTTTTCGTCAAAATTCTTTGTGTTTCTGTATGACGTTATTATCTTTACGCCTGAATCAAAGGCGTCGTTCATTCTGGATATGTATGTTTTTTCCAAGAGGTTGTCCGCATCAAAGACAAAGTAGCCGTCAAATGCGTCTATGCCGTAGTCGCGGCGGATGTTCTCTACCAAAAACTGCAGAGCATAGCCCTTTGTTCTGTGGAGGGGGTCGTTCCTCTCGTAACAAACAGCGCCGTTTTGCCTTGCGATGGCGGCGGTGTCGTCCGTGCAGTTGTCTGCCACCACAAACACCGTCACAAGCTCCGTGCCGTAATCCTGCGCCTTGATGCTGTCAAGGAGATTTTTGATCACGGGGGCCTCGTTTCGTGCGGCGATCATAACGGCGTATTTGTGCTTTTGCTTTGCAGGAGCAAAGCGGCGGGTAAAGAATATGCCGATGACGGTATAAATGGCAGAGTGAAAAGCAAACAGACCAACGATTGCCAAAAGAACGTCATAAATAATTTCGGCGGTGGCGGATGACCCTGCAATAAAAGTGACAGCCTCGGTAAAGAGGGTCTTTATAGCATCAAACATAGCTTTCTCCGTTAAAAGTTATTTATGGAATAATTATACCACCGTTGCGGATATTTTGCAAGTGAAAAATGTGGGAAAAAGGGGAAACGGAGAGAATAACGTCGAATGGGCGGACGGCAAAACCGGGATGAGAACTGCTTGTGCAGTGCAAGATCGGATAACTTAATACGTATTAAGAAAATTTTTACAAAAAAACACAGTATACCTCAAAAAACCTATTGACATTTGATGAAGGGTATGCTATAATGAAAATACCAAGAGTTTTGGCGGAAAAATGCGGATAACGTGTTTTGAATAATGATAATTCGGGAGGTATAATATGGAAGATAGAAAAAGAACGGTGCGAAGAATCATTGCCCTTGTAATGAACATCGTATTGTATATCTCATTACCGTACGTATTGCAGCTTGTACAAATGTTATCCGGTGATAATAAGCTGGTAATAATCTTACAATTGATTTTATTGTATTGGGTCAAACTGTATCTTGTTATTGTAGTAATTATTATGTTTCTTGTTTTCAACGTTAAAAAGCGACCGTTGGGAAAGACTGTTTTATCCAGCTCATTGCTTAATATAGGCATGGTATTTGTTCCCGCGCTCATTATACGGCTGATACTCAGATTCTTATTGTAGTTTGGTAAGGCTGATCGTATATTTGTTATCAAATCCCGAAGTGCTGTTCTTCGGGATTTTTTGTATTCAAATTTGACATAATTGACAAAACATGGTATAATATAGTATAGTGTTAAAATATTGAAAGGACGAATACGTATGCCCGGGATCGCAAAAGAAAATATAAGAAATTTTTCTATAATCGCTCATATTGACCATGGCAAATCAACTCTTGCCGACAGATTATTGGAAAGGACTGGTCGAGTTGCCCAAAGAGATATGGTGGCACAGATACTGGACTCCATGGATCTGGAAAAGGAAAAGGGCATTACCATAAAATCAAGAGCAGTAAGACTCAGCTATACCGCTAAAAACGGCGAGGATTACGTGCTGAATCTGATAGATACCCCCGGACACGTGGATTTTACCTACGAGGTCTCCAGAAGCCTTGCGGCCTGCGAGGGCGCATTGCTGGTGGTGGATGCATCCCAGGGTATTGAGGCGCAGACATTGGCAAACGCATACCTTGCCATCGAGAATGATCTTGAGGTCATCCCCGTAATAAACAAGGTTGACCTGCCGTCTGCAGAGCCGGAAAGAGTAAGGGGAGAGATAGAGGACGTTATAGGTCTTGATGCGTCCATGGCTCCGCTGATCTCCGCAAAGACCGGCCTTAATATTGACGACGTGCTGGAGGCGATAGTTAATTACATTCCGTCACCCGAGGGCAATGACGATGCGCCGTTGCAGGCACTTATATTTGACTCCTTCTACGACTCCTACAAGGGTGCTATTGCCTACGTAAGGATAAAGGAGGGTACGGTGCAGGTTGGTGATACCATTATCATGATGTCCAACGGCCACTCCTTTGAGGTTACTGAGGTTGGCTTCTTTACACCCGATATGTCCCCCTGCGACGTATTGAGAGCAGGTGACGTTGGTTATATCTGCGCAAGCATCAAAAACGTGCAGGATACTACCGTGGGTGATACTATCACAAAGCAGAGCAACAAGGCAAAGGAGCCTTTGCCCGGTTACAGAGCAGTGCAGCCCATGGTGTTTGCAGGCTTTTACCCCGCTGACGGCTCAAATTACGACGCATTGAGGGATGCCTTGGAAAAGCTTAAGCTGAATGACGCCGCCTTGACCTTTGAGGCAGAAACGTCAACGGCGCTGGGCTTTGGCTTCAGATGCGGATTTTTGGGTCTGCTCCATATGGATATAATACAGGAGAGAATAGACAGAGAGTTCAACCTTGATATCGTTACAACGTCTCCCAGCGTTATATATAAGCTGATGATGACCAGCGGCGAGGTGGTGGAGCTTTCCAATCCTACGAATATGCCCGACGCTACGTTGATAGAGTACATGGAGGAGCCCGTGGTTGAGGCGCATATCATGACTCCCAACGACTTTGTTGGCGGAATCATGGAGCTTTGTCAGGACAGACGAGGCACATATATCGACATGGAATATATGGAGGAAAACAGAGTAATACTCAAGTACATCCTCCCGTTGAATGAGATAATCTACGACTTCTTTGATATATTAAAATCCAGAACAAGGGGCTATGCTTCCCTTGACTATGAGCTCAGCGGATACAGAAGAAGCGAGCTTGTAAAGCTGGATATACTTTTGAACGGCGATATAATCGATGCGTTCTCTATGATAGTCCATAAGGAAAAGTCCTACGCAAAGGGTCGCTTTGTGGCGCAAAAGCTGAAGGACGTTATCCCCCAGCAGATGTTTGAGATACCCATCCAGGCGGCTATCGGCAACAAGGTAATTGCAAGAGAGACCATCAGAGCGTTGAGAAAGGACGTTCTTGCAAAGTGCTACGGCGGCGACATCACCAGAAAGAAGAAGCTGCTGGAAAAGCAGAAGGAAGGTAAAAAGAAGATGCGTCAGTTTGGTACTGTTGAGGTACCCTCCGAGGCATTTATGGCGGTGCTTAAGTTTGAGTAATAAAGGGGTATCGCTGTACGTCCACATTCCCTACTGCAGAAGAAAATGCAGATACTGTGACTTTGCGTCCTTTGCAGGCAGGGGAGATACCGCGCAGGCATACGCAAAAAGGGTCGTGGATGAGCTGTTGCAGTATAAGGACGAGGGCTTGACGGCAAGAACGGTATTCTTTGGCGGTGGCACTCCATCGGAGGTGGATACTGACGTCATAAAGACTATTGTCAACGGCATAAAAGAGAGCTTTGTGTGGGCACCGGTTGAGGCGACTATCGAGTGCAATCCGTGCTCGGCAACACTGCAAAAGCTGACAGAGTACAGAGCAATGGGCTTTGACAGAGTCAGCATAGGCGTGCAAAGTTTTGACGAGGCCGTGCTTAAGACCATTGGCAGAGTGCACGATAGCAGGGAGGCAATGGACTGCATCAAAAACGCAAGGCTGGCAGGGTTCAAAAACGTAAGCATAGACCTTATGTTTTCCATACCGGGGCAGACGGCGGAGATGCTGACGGAGTCGGCAGAGCTTGCGGCGGAGCTGGGTGTTGACCACGTTTCTGTATATTCGCTGATTTTGGAGGAGGGCACACCTCTTACCGAGGCGGTGGACAGAGGCGAGCTGGAAACGGTTGGTGAGGATGAGGACAGACTGATGTACGGCAGCGTTTGCGAGCTTTTGGCAAAAAAAGGCTACAAGAGGTACGAGGTCTCAAACTTTGCCAAGGACGGCTTTGAGTCAAAGCACAATATGGCATATTGGCAAAGGCTGGACTATATCGGCGTTGGCTCGGCGGCACATTCCTGCTATATGGAGGAAAGATACTCAAACCCCGTAACCATTGAGGGCTATATATCATCCGATAAGGTTGGTAGGCACGCCGAGGACAGAGTGAGCCTGACGGATACCGATATTCTTGAGGAGACGGTGATGCTGGGCTTGAGAACAGCGGCAGGTGTCAACGTAAAACGCCTTACCGAGAAGTTGAGTGATAAGGGACAAGCCCGTCTGACGGACGTGATAAATAAGCTTGTAAACGAGTGCCTGCTGAGCTGTGACGGCGACGTCATCAGGGCAACCGATAAGGGGCTTGACGTACTAAATAGGGTTATTTTGGAGATAGTTTCAGCTTTTTGACAAATTTTTTTGAAAAAACTATTGACAAAATTGACTTTTTTTGGCATACTATACAGTGAGGAAGAAAAAGGGCTTGCAGGTGGCGCCTGCGGGACTTTTGTATAGATTTTTTTTATTTGACAGAAAGGATAAAATCATGGAAGGAAACAGAACTATTGCTATTATGACCAGCGGCGGCGATGCCCCGGGTATGAACGCGGCTATAAGAGCTATTGCAAAGGCTGCAATTTATAAGGGCTACAAGGTAGTTGGCGTAATAGACGGCTTTAAGGGACTTGTTGAGGCAAACTTTAAGGAGCTTACCGTAAACAGCGTAGAAAACATTATGCAGCTTGGCGGTACGGTGCTCGGCACAGCTCGTCTGCCCGAGTTCAAGCAGCCCGAGGTGCAGGATAAGGCAGTAAACGTATTGAAGACATACGGTATCACGGATATAGTTGTTATTGGCGGCGACGGCTCATTTACAGGAGCGCAGAAGCTGAGCCACAAGTGTGAGGAGCCCCAGCACAATTACAAGTGTAACGTAGTTTGCTTGCCCGGCACTATTGATAACGACCTGGCTTGTACAGACTACACCATCGGCTTTGATACAGCGTTGAACACGGTGCTTGAGGCTATTGACAAGATAAGAGATACGATGTCATCCCACGGCAGATGCTGCGTGGTTGAGGTCATGGGTAACAGATGCGGAGATCTTTCTCTGTTCTCATCCATCAATTCAGGCGCAGAGAGCCTTATTTTGGCAGAGAGACCCGAAAGCTTTGATATCGACAGGATCTGTGATGAGGTTGCAGAGGGTGCAAAGAATGGTAAGAAGTGCCACATCGTTATCCTCTCCGAGCTTTTGACGGATGCAGGCGAGCTGGCAAAGACTATCGAGAAGAGAACGGGCGTTTCCACACGTCCTTCCATACTGGGCTACATTCAGAGAGGCGGCAGACCTTCTGCAAGCGACAGAATGTTGGCAACAAAGATGGGTGTTTATGCTGTTGACCTTTTGGAAAAGGGCGTAAGCAACCAGATCGTTTCCATCAGAAACAACAAGATCGTAAACGACGATATCGACGTTGCTCTTGCAATGCCCAGAGTATTTGACGAGGATCTCTACAAGATGAACGAGATACTCTCTATCTGATGACGTAAAACAAATATCGGCGGAGGCGGTGTGGTTTCATACCGCCTTGCTTTTTGGTGAGGGAATATGATAAAGGAATACGAAAAGCTGTACGAGCAGATACCTGCCTCCACCTGCAAGGACGGTTGCTTTGAATGCTGTACCAACATGATACAGTTTATGCCCGCAGAGGAGGCTAACATGGGCGGATATACATACACGGGCAAGTGTAACCATCTGGTGGACGGCAAATGCACCATATATACAAGACGCCCCTTTGTATGCAGGATATTCGGCTCCAGCAGCATCATGAGCTGTGAGGGCTGCACACCCGAAAGGTATCTTTCCGAGGAGGAAACAAGACGACTTTTTAGGGAATACGTCAGCATTGAGGGCAAAAAATCAGGGAAATAATCACAAATGTCGGAAATGTTGATAAAAAACGATTGAAATTTTTTGGAATGTATGGTATAATTACATTGCTGGATTGTGGGCAGTTGCCCCTTCGGCACAGGAGGAATAAATTATGAGTTACGCTATCGATCAACTCAGGGCAAGGATGTCTTCCGAGGGCGTTGATGCAGTTGTAATTATCGACGGCATGAACAGACGCTATTTTTCCGGATTTACGGGTACGGCGGGTACCGTGCTTGTGACGGATAAGGACTGTATTTTTATGACGGACAGCCGTTATACCGTGCAGTCAAAGAGGCAGTGCCCGGAGTTTGAGATAAAGGAGCTTTCCGGTAAGGAGCTTTTGAACTTCCTCAATACTTATTTTGAGGAGAACGGCGTCAAGAGGATCTGGGTGGATGAGAATGCGCTGACATTTGCGCAGTACAGGTCCATCGCAAATGCTTGCGGTGACGTTGAGGTGCTGGAGGGCGGTAAGTATTTTTCAGAAATACGTCAGGTAAAGACTCCCGATGAAATAAGGATCATGAAGGAAGCCGCAAAGAACGCAGGCATCGCCTACATGAAGACGCTTGACATGATCAAGCCCGGAGTTACGGAGATACAGATCGCAAAGACCTTTGAGCAGCACGTTATTGAGCTGGGGGATGAAATGTCCTTCATCATCGTGGCATCGGGCGAGAATGCGGCGTGCCCCCACAACGTTCCCGGCAAGAGGGAGATCCGTGAGGGTGACATCGTCACCATAGACTTTGGCGTTATCCACGAGGGCTACAATTCCGACTGCACAAGAACGTTTGCGGTTGGTAAGCTTTCAGCAGAGCTGGAAAAGATCTACAATATCGTGGCAGAGGCGCAGGCTACTGCTTGCAAGGCGGTAAAGGCGGGCGCGGTGTGCTGCGAGCTGGACAAGATCGCAAGGGATATTATCACCGAGGCAGGCTACGGTCAGTATTTTGGTCACAGCCTTGGACACAGCCTTGGACTTGATATCCATGAGCTCCCCGGTCTTAATAAGGTCAACACTCAGGTGTTGGAGCCCGGTATGTTTGTTACGGTAGAGTCCGGTATTTATATTGAGGGCTTGGGCGGATGCAGAATAGAGGATACTCTTATGGTTACACAGGACGGTGCCGAAAGCATTACGGACGACGTGCCTAAGGGACTTTATATAAAAGAATTTATTTAATACAATGGTATAAGGAGATTTATTATGGTTGTTGCAGGTGATATCAGAAAGGGTACCACGTTTGAGTTGGAGGGAAAGGTTTACACAGTTGTTGAATTTATGCACGTTAAGCCCGGTAAGGGTGCTGCATTCGTTCGTACAAAGCTTAAGGACGTTATGACAGGCGGCGCAGTTGAAAAGACATTCAACCCCAGTGAAAAGCTTGAGAGCGCAGTTATCGAAACACGCGAGATGCAGTACAGCTACAACGATGGCGAGTTCTACTACTTTATGGACAACGAGACATACGAGCAGGTTCCTCTTACAGAGGAGGAGGTTGGCGATGCTCTCAAGTACATGAAGGAAGAAATGGATATGACTATCAGATTCTACAAGGGCAAGGCGTTCAACGTACAGGCTCCCAACTTTGTTGTTCTTGAGGTTACGGAAACAGAGCCCGGCTTTAAGGGTGACACAGCTACATCAGGCACAAAGCCCGCTACTGTTGAGACAGGCGCAGTTGTTCAGGTTCCGTTGTTTGTTAACGAGGGCGACAAGATCAGGATCGACACACGTACAGACGAGTACATGGAGAGAGCATAAGCAAAAGCACTCATGGGAGAACTGGGATAATGCCCATGTTCTCCCTTTGTTATGTTAACGGTTACGGTATTTTTGTAAGGATGGAGGAGAGACTCGATGGAGTTCACCACGATTTTGTTTCAGGTATTATCTCTTTTTGTGATGATGGGTATAGGCGTTTTTGCACGCAAGAAAGGCTATATGTCCAACGAGGCAAAAAAGGGAATGACGGACATCCTTATAAAAATAGTTACCCCTGCGGTAGTCGTAAGCTCGTTTTCGGGTGAATTTGTAAAGAGCAAGCTGGAAAATGCGTTGATCGTGCTGGCTGGCGCGTTTATAATGCATATTATACTGTGCCTTACAAGCCTTTTGATGTATCGCAAGAGAGAAAAGGCAAAGCAGGCTGTGCTGAGGTTTGGCATAATATTCGGCAATTTTGGTTTTATGGGCTTTCCCGTGCTTCAAAGCTTGTTTGGCATTGACGGCGTATTTTACGGGGCAATGTTTACGGCGGCGTTCTATTTGTTCTCATGGACCTTTGGCGTGTCGCTGTTTACAAAGACCTCCGGGTTAAAGGATACTGTAAAGTCAATACTCAACCCGCCATTTATTGCGGTGATACTGAGCTTACTGATGTATATTTCCCCTTTCCGTCTGCCGTCGTTTTTTCAGAGCCCGGTGGATGCCATCGGCGCTATGAATACCCCGCTTTCCATGCTGATAGTGGGTTCCATATTTGCAGACGTTAAGCTGAAGGACCTTGTAAAGGACAAGGTGATGTACGTTAGCGTGGCGTTGAGAATATTGGGTGCTCCAATATTTGCTATGCTGGTGATGGTGGTGCTGAATCTGATAACGGGCGGCAAGTTTTCCGGTATGCCGTTTGAGATAATCGTGCTGGAGGAGGCAATGCCCGCAGGCGCATATACGGCGATATTTGCCTCAAAGTTTGGCGGGGATGATAAGTTGGCGTCGCTGATAGTGGCTGTGTCCACTGCGCTTTCCGTTTTGACAATACCGCTGGTGGCATGGCTTATGGGCGTGTGCGGCATTTGAATTAGATAACAACAAAAGCCCCAGGGTTATTTTGTGTAATATAAAGCATAGAATATAGGAGGATACATATGATAGAAGAATTGAAGAACAAAAAAGCGTTTATATGTGATATGGACGGTGTGCTCTACCACGGCAACAGATTGATAGACGGTGCTCTTGATTTTATTGAGTGGCTCAAGAGAGAAAATAAGAAGTACCTCTTTTTGACAAACAGCTCCGAGCGCTCCCCCAGAGAATTAAAGCAGAAGCTGGAGAGGCTGGGCGTTTCCGTTGACGAGAGCCATTTTTATACAAGCGCTATTGCAACGGCAAAATTCCTTGCGTCACAGCATCCCGGTTGTACGGTATATACCATCGGTGAGGCTGGCCTTATCAATGCCCTGTATGAGGTTGGCATTACAATGA
>JAGBHJ010000083.1 GCA_017935525.1 Clostridia bacterium
GCTACGCGGCGGATATTGCGGCAGAAGCAGTTGGCGTGGTATCTCTCTCTCCAACCGACACCGCAAACGCACTTGCAGATGCTTTTGTAAGACTGGGAATGTAAGTAGCACCCTTTTACCTCTTTTGTAATAGTATGAACTGCGGAGATCATCCGCCAATTACACAAGGAGGTATTATTGTGAACGCATTTCAACAAAGGTCCGGGCGGGACGATATCCCCCTTTTTCAAAGGCTAAAGCTGGCAAAGGGCATGGAAAAATACGGCAAAAGAGGCTTTTTGCTGACCCTTGCCGACATATGGAGCCGTGGGAAGGACCGTGCTGTGGTCTATAACGGCTTGCCAAAGGGCTACCGCACCATGGCACCCATAAATATCGCCATTGCGGAGAGCTATACCTGCGACAGCGTGGATATATACGAGGACTATTTACTTACTCTGGACAAAGACACTCTTGTAATGATCAACAACGAATATTCCAACGAAAGGAGCTGACTTTATATTGCACGGCACAACAGGCAATGTACGGCGAGGCGAGATATATTACGCCGACCTCAGCCCCGTGGTAGGCTCGGAGCAAGGCGGTCTGCGCCCCGTTTTGGTGGTACAGAATGACGTTGGCAACAAGCACAGCCCAACGGTGATAGTATCCGCCATAACCTCGCAGATAAACAAAGCAAAGCTACCCACCCATATAGAGCTGCCCGCATCCAATTACGGACTTAATAAGGACTCCGTGGTACTGCTGGAGCAGCTGAGGACCATCGACAAGCGCCGCCTGCAGGACCTTGTGGGGTACGTAGCCCCGGAAAATATGCAGAAGATAAACGACGCCATGTCCATCAGTCTGGGACTGGGGAATTGATAAAAAAGCAACAGCCGCACGAAGATCCGTGCGGCTGGTTTTTTACGCTTCTTCCCATAATTCAAAAAATAAGAGAGTTTGCAAGAAACCCCTTGACATTTATAAATCATTTTGATATTATAGTACCGGAAGATCATTTTTTGATGTTCTTACACTATATAAGGAGGTCTCTGATGTGAAGACTAAAATATTATTGCCGATCATGCTCTCCGGTCTGCTGTTCTTGTGTGCCTGCACAGCAACAAGCCCAACCGCAACGCCCACGGCGGCTACCACACCGAGTGCTACTGTAACGCCGATACCTGAAAAGGTTGATGCATGGGGACAAATCTCACAAGCCTCATTGGATTACCTTTCATCATTAGATGGTAGTATATTCTATTTTGTGAATGACGATTATTGTCAGTTTAGCACAGCGGCATATTGTTACAAAAACGTAGATGCATCAAAAATTGATACCGACATATGTTCAAACAAGTTGTCTTCAACGGATTCGGACCTTAATGTTTACGGAATAATGCACAACGATAAGGATAATTTCCTCCCGCTTTCAGAAGTTTCATTCCCTTATCCTTATAACGCAGAAAATGTAACAGAAGAATTATATTTATTCTTTGATTTTGGAGAAAGTGACCATACCTTGAGCCATCTATCTCTCCACTACCCAAGAAACAGAAATATGCATATAGAAGTACTGAAATACGATCCTCACACAGAAACACCCCAAAACCTGTTAATTGTCATAAAAGTGTTGAATTTCAAATTGATAGAGGTTGCAGATACCATATCAATAAGCTAAAAGAACAGTTGTTCTTAAAACCATGAATTACATAGGAGACAGAAAATGAAAAAACTAATTGCATTTTCGATTTTACTATGCGGAGCATTGTTTATATCCGCATGTGGACGACCAACATACGATTTATCAGAATCTCCGATAGTTTCCCCCACAGCCGTGGCAACGCCCACCCAGTCACCAATGCAAACTCCACGCCCTGGTATTGCTATGTCAGACGCTTGGGTAGACTTGACCGATGAGCAAGCCCTTACAATTTTATACAGCGAGGAATTTGAAGTAGGTTTTATCGGCTATGAACAGAGGATTGAGTACATAAAAGATAACTCTTTGACTAGTCTCTATGACACAACGTCCGTTAGTTGCTATTCTGATGTAGATATAGACCAGCTGAACGAAAGTGTATATACACAGATAGTATCCACATCCACATCAGAGGGAATAGTTTATGGTGTGGTCCACAATAATATAAACGCCATGAATAACTGTGCCTCTCCATTCCAAATTCTATTGTATTTCGATTGTGCAGAAAACAGAATGTGCCCCAACTTTATCGACACAATAAAGATCATAGATGGTGTTATGCACCTGGATATTATTCACAGTGCCGCTACACACAACCCGGAAAGACCTAATTTTCCAAATAATCGATTGATTGTTATTGAGTTTAATCTTGAAGAAATATGGTCGAACGAATTTGCAAATATCGTCAGTCTCTCAATTGATTATAAAACCGTATATCCTGCACCTCCACCTCCCCCCGCAACACCCTACCCCGGTTCCCCCGTGGCAGAGTTGGACGAGGACGAGGTTGCCACCCTCAAGGAGCTTACGGATAAGATCTACACCGAGGACTCAAGCGCTGTCCCCATGGGCATCATCCGCCCCGATGCAAGCGTCAACGTTGTTAGCGCAACGGAGTTGTGGCAGGTCATCGGGCTGGAAGATAAGATAAGCGCATTGAAAAATATCAAGATCTCCCACGACGCTTATATGGGCGAGGTCTTCCCCGACGTTTACGGCCCCATCGTGGTGGAGAAAAAGGACCTTTACCCCGACTCCACAGACGGCAATCTGTACGTAATAACGTTTATCAACCAGTATTTTATATACGCCACAC
Organism: Clostridia bacterium; assembly: GCA_017935525.1. Classification (GTDB taxonomy): domain Bacteria; phylum Bacillota; class Clostridia; order HGM11327; family HGM11327; genus SIG351. Next base: position 2,781 of record JAGBHJ010000083.1, read on the forward strand.
CCTACGACTGTACGGATATCTCCGTTACAGACGGTCATCTGTATTTTGGCATTGACCTTGCCGTAGGCGGAGGTGATCAGGCAGTAAGCCCCAGGCTGATAGTCATGGAGATATCGGGCGTTGATGTTGACGACATCAGCACCGCTGAGGTAAGATTTAACCCCGTTGACAGAAGGGACAGATAATATCGATAACACAACAAAAGCCGACATGGATCAACTCCATATCGGCTTTATATTTTACTTTGTTATTACGTAGCCAACCTTCTTCTTTACCTTTGCCAGAGTCCTCTGCGCCAATCTGTCGGCTCTTTCAGCACCTGTCTTAAAGATACCCTCAAGGTAAGCCTTGTCCTTTATTATCTTGTTGTATTCAGCCTGGATAGTGCCGATATTGTCAGCAACGCACTCACCAACTGCCAGCTTAAAGTCGCCATAGCCCTTGCCTGCAAACTCCGCCTGTATCTGGTCGTGAGTTTTGTCCGTAAAGCAGGAGTATATGTTCATAAGGTTGGAGATACCGGGCTTGTTTTCGGGGTCAAACCTTACCTCGCAGTCGGAATCTGTAACGGCTCTCTTGACCTTGTTTACGATCACTTTGGGGTCATCCAGCATGGAAATGTATGAGTTTGCATCCTCTGCAGACTTTGACATCTTCTTGTCAGGCTCCTGGAGGCTCATGATCCTTGCGCCTGCTCTGGGGATAAAGCCCACGGGCACCTTAAACACGTCACCGTATATATTGTTAAAGCGGATAGCAACGTCCCTTGTAAGCTCCAGATGCTGGCGCTGATCCTCACCCACGGGCACACAGTCCGTCTGGTAGAGCAGAATGTCGGACGCCATAAGCACGGGGTAGGTAAACAGACCTGCGTTAATGTTGTCCGCATGCTTAAGGGACTTTTCCTTAAACTGAGTCATTCTGTTCAGCTCGCCCATGTACGTAAACGTATTGAGTATCCATGAAAGCTCTGCGTGGGCAGGCACGTGGGACTGCACGTATATAATGTTCTTTTCCGGGTCAAGGCCGCACGCAAGGTACAACGCCGCCAAAGTCATAGTGTTCTGACGGAGCTTTGCAGGGTCCTGCCTTACTGTCAGGGCGTGCATATCAACTATGCAGTAAAGACAGTCATATTCGTCCTGGAGGTTTACCCAGTTTTTTACCGCGCCAAGGTAGTTACCAAGGGTAATGATACCCGACGGCTGAATTCCCGAGAATATCCTCTGCTTTTGTTCTGTTTTCTGTTCTGTTATTTCCATGATATTGTCCTTATTATATAAAAAATTATTTTCTGAATTGAGAAATTGCTGCTCTTGCCAGCTCGTCGCAACGGTTGTTATACACGTTGTCGCTATGGCCCTTAACGTTTACAAACGACACCTGATGCTGTGCAGATACCTGAAGGTACAGCTTCCACAGATCGATGTTTTTGACGGGTTCCTTTGCGGAATTGACCCAGCCCTTTTTCTGCCAGCCCTTGAGCCACCCCTTGTTAAAGGCGTTGCAGACGTACTGGCTGTCGGAATAAACGGTTATCACGCAGGGTTGATTCAGCTTTTTGATGCCCTCTATCACCGCCAAAAGCTCCATGCGATTGTTGGTGGTATCAGGGTCGCCGCCGTTCATCTCCAGCTTATGCTCCACACCGGAATTATCAGTATAAAACAGTATGCAGCCCCAACCGCCAGGGCCGGGGTTACCGGAGCAAGCACCGTCCGTATAAAGAATTATCTCTTTCATATTTCACCGCCAAATCGTAGTTTTTTAATTGTACCACATATAATGATCTTTGTCAAGCAGAAAATAATTTTTCCGAAAAATCGGGTTGCATAAACCACAAAAATATGCTATAATATAATATATAGCATATGCATCCGTAGTCTAATTGGATAAAATAGTGCCCTCCGACGGCATTGTTTCGGGTTCGAGTCCCGACGGGTGCGCCAAAAAATTCCGTACACGCAAGTGTGCGGAATTTTTACTTATTACCTCTTCTGTGTGCAGATTATAACGCAACATTAGTTTAGGTTGCCGATGAAGCGGTAATAGATATCTACTTTCTGTACGCGCTTACCATCAATCTTTTCTGCTTCGTGAACCTCGATTTTATCAATCAGTTCGTTCAGCACAGTTTTGTTGAGTTCTTTGATATCAAAATATTTTTCAATAATAGCGGTGAAGTTTACAATGCTTTCAAGGTTGCGTTCTTCCTTTTTCAGTTCCTCGGCGATGGCAGTCAAGCGTTCATTCGCTTGCTTGTGCTCGTCGGTAAACTGTGCGGAAAGACGTGCATACTCATCGTCCGTAATCTTAGACAGCGCATTATCCTCATAAAGCTTTTTCGTAATGAACCCAAGCTCGTCAAGTCTCTTTTGCAGTTTGATTTGCTCTCGTTTGAGCGAAGCAAGCTGTTTTTTGTTTTGCGTGGATAAATGGGCTTGTAACGCTTCCTCAAACTTTGCACGGTCTTTTTTCAAAAGCTCAACATGACTTTGAATATCCGTCAAAACAATTTGGTATA
>JAGBHJ010000084.1 GCA_017935525.1 Clostridia bacterium
GGCGTCCCCGACGGTCCAAGATGCCAAATTTACGTTCCCTCAGCATGAAGACCTTGTTTCTGATAATATTTTTATCGCGACTAACCCTCCGCTTTCTGCGCACGCAGAAAGCTACAAAGACGTGCTTAAGGGAGGGTGGGAACTCAACCCTTGCCAAGAAGCATTGTTTAGCGGCACAAATTTCCTGTTTTCCCTGCTCGCACTATAATTTATTCCGGCAAGACTTTCCCACTCCCTCCCCTCCCTTAAGGAACCCACCCCCCGTCCAACTCACCACTCTGTTTTTTTATATTAAATCGGTCTTCTTCTCGCACTTATTTTCGTCAATGTTGTCTTTCTTTTCTTCACGAACACAAGGAACCACTGCATACTACAAGGTTACACCGTCATGCACCCATGCCTTCTCCTTGAGGACAAGGGCTGATTTTCAATCAGCTCTTTAGGTGGGTTGCTTGCAACCCGGATGAGGTGTTTCCCGCCCTCTCACCCGCAAATCACAACAGACCAAAAACAAAAAGACCTCGGAGTTCATCGCCCCAAGGTCTTCCCTTTAATCAAATTTCTCTTGATCACTTTCCGCAATGGCTGCAATCACCGTCGCAGGTATCCTTACTCTCGCAGGTAGCGCACGCACAGTCATCTGCCGCAGCAGCCTCTGCATTTGCCACCACCGCATCAGCAAGCCTTGCCGTTTCCTTGGCTACGATGCTCTCGTTATCGGCATACTGCGCCATAAGGTCGGGCACCATTGGGTACTCCGCCAAAATGTCAATACCCATATCCTCCAGCTCCTTATAGCCAAACTTGCCCTCATACAGCTCCATCTGCGTTCCGCAGTCGGGGCACTGGATGTAGCTCATGTTCTCCACCACGCCAAATACGGGCTTCTTCATCAGCTGCATCATCTTGATAGCCTTTGTTACGATCATCGTTACCATGCTCTGGGGCACACCAACGCCCACAACGCCAGTAACAGGCATCTGCTGCATTACAGTCAGCGTAACGTCACCCGTTCCCGGAGGAAGGTCAACCACCAAAAAGTCGATCTCGCCCCAGATAACGTCCGTCCAGAACTGCTTTACAGTGCCTGATATCATAGGACCTCTCCATACCACGGGCTGGGACTCCTCCTCAACAAAATAGTTGAGGGACATCGTCTTGATGCCATCGGATGATACCACGGGCATTATCTCGCCGTCAACCATTGCCGCATACTTGCCAACAGTACCCACCAATCTGGGAATGCTGGGGCCTGTAATGTCCGCATCCAGCACGCCAACCTTGTAGCCCCTCTTGTTGAGCTCCTTTGCCAGCAGTACGGATACCGTGGACTTACCAACACCGCCCTTGCCACTCATTACGGCAATAACGTGCTTTACCTTGTTCTTGGGGTTGTATTCTATCTGAATCTTCCCGCAATTTTCCTTATCCTTGGAGGAACACTTATCCTTCGAAGGACAACCCTCGCAATTAGCCATTCCAATCAGCCTCCATATATTGTAATAATTTTATTATTTTCTTTAGTCCAGCTCGATATTCGTTCTGGCAATGATATTATCCTGCAGACCCTTTTCCAGATTGATAAAGTGGTCGCTGTATCCGCCAACTCTCACGATCAGATCCTTGTGAGCCTCGGGATTCTTCTGGGCGTCAATAAGATCCTTGGGGTCAACCACCGTTACGGTAAACTGCTGACCGCCGCCTGCAAAATAAGTCTTTGCCAGAGCTATGAGCATATCCTTGCCCTTTTCTGTATTGATGATCTTTTTGTCGTACTTTGTCTGGAATACAAAGCCGCTGCCGCTGTCAACGTGGTTAAAGCACAGCACGGACTTGATAAGCGCCGTAGGTCCGTTTGCATCCTTGCCCGGCTCCGCACCGATGCTGTCTGCCAGTATGGGGTCACGTCTTTTTCTGCCGTTTGGCAATGCGCCGATGCTTCTGCCGTAGCCCGCAGCTCTGGTGTAGGTACTGCAGCCACCCGTAAACACGCCGCCTCTGTAAGTATGGTTGCGCTTGAGCACGGTGAGGAATCTGTTGACCGCCTTTGACGTGATCTCGTCCACAGCCTCGCAGTCGTTACCGAACTTTTCGCACTGCAAAAAGTCCCTTCTCATCTCCTCGTAGCCCTCAAAATCAGCGTCAAGAGCCGCTATTACCTGCTCCATGGTGTACTTTTTCTCATCAAATACCAGCTTTTTGAGCGCCCAAAGGCTGTCGCCGGTATCTGCAATGCCCTCTGCCAATATCTGTCCGTGGCCGTAGAGAGGTCCGCCGTTACGGTAATCCCTGCCCTTTTCCAGACATCCCTCTATGAGGCATGATCTGAACGGGTTGGGCGAATACATTCCTCTCATATGCTGATGGGCGTTTGCCGTAGCACAGCAGGTGTACGTTACGTAATCCAGCTGACGCATAAACGCCTGCTCCAGCTCTTGGTAGGTCTTGAATTTTGCAGCGTCACCCGTAGGCAAGCCAACCACCTCACCGGAAAGGGGATCCTTGCCGTCGTACAGCGCAAACTCAAGGCACTTGCAGAAAAGCACCTCGCCGTCCTCCAGACCCATGTGGCTCTTGCCCATGATGTCTATCTGGTTACAGCCGTTCATGCAGTAATCGTGGCTGTCACAGGGAGGAATACCTATCTTTTCCAGCGCAGGGCAAACCACCTCGTCGTTATACAGCGCAGGCATACCGATGCCCGTTGCCAATGTATCCGCAATCGCTCTCCAAAGCTTTTCGGGAGTGTTTCTGTGCACTCTCAGCGTTACGTTGGGGGTATCGTACAGCTTTTCCCCTGCCAGCTTAAGAATGTGGTAGGTAAGCTCGTTTGTTTCGTCGTTCCAATTTTCGTCAGAGCCGCTAAGGCACAGATTCCATGATCTTGTGTCGTGGAAAACGTCCCATATTCTGCGGAGCATATCGTCCACCTCGTCCTTATCCTCGGAAATGGAGTACGCTCTCCACATATACTGGTCAAACCTGCCGGGGGAGTCAATACCGTCCATGGTAAAGAGCATCCAGAACACGTGGCAAGCAGATGTAAAGTCATACGCAGGCTTTTTGGGCACCACCTCAAAGGCCTTTGCCGCCAGCTGAAGGCGCTTTTTCCTTATGGGGTCCTCACACCCTTCTTCCTCTTCAACGGCGAGCTGATGAAGCCTTTCACCCACGATGTCTATGGCGTCCAGCGCGTATTCGCATCCACGGTAGAACCAGTCGCAGTCGTCGGTATTCTTTTGCCTGTACTCCTCCAGTATCTTTCTTACGCCCTCGGTACCCAGGTTTACTATCCTGCCGAAGTCGGGGTTGGAGTGTCCACCCCAGCCGCCTGCCCATTCAGCACTTGCGCCCTCAAGCTTTTTGTGCGCCTCGGACTTGTGGGCAACAACAGCCTCCCTGCGGTAGCCCTTAAAATACTGTATGTATCTGTCAAGCTCCTCTGCAGACTCGGGAAATTCCTTCTTGCCGTCCTCCAAGTCGCCCACATCCCCCTCCATTCCGCAGGGGAATGCGAAGTTCAGCGCAGTCTTGTGACCCAGCCGTACCATGGGCAGAACGTTTCTGTCAAAGCTCAGATGGGCAGTCTTTGCCATTTCGCGCAATGCAAGACCCGTTCTTTCTGCCAGCTCAAGGTCCAATCTCATGTACGCCTCAAGTGGCTTATCAATATATTTACTCATTTTTACTCCTGTCAGACCTCAATATTGGTCCTTGCAATAATATTATCCTGCAGACCTTTTTCCAAATTTACAAAGATATCGCTGTATCCGCCCACACGAACGATCAGATCGCGGTGATTGTCAGGATCCTTTTGCGCATCAATAAGGTCTTGGGGATCTACCACGTTGACTGTAAACTGCTGTCCGCCGCCTGCAAAATAGGTCTTTGCCAGCGCTATCAACGTCTGTTTACCCTTTTCCGTGGAGATTATTTTTTTGTCATATTTTGTCTGGAACACAAATCCGCTGCCGCTTTCTGTCTGATCATAGCCCAGCACGGAATTGATCAGCGCGGTGGGACCGTTTCTGTCGTTACCGGGTACTGCGCCTATGCAATCCGCCAGCAAAGTATCGCGGCTTTTTCTGCCGTTTGGCAATGCGCCCACCACCCTGCCGCGGTCTGCCGCACGGTTAAAGGTTGAGCAACCTCCCGCAAACACGCCTCCGCGGTAAGTATTTTTCCTCTTAAGAACAGCAAAGAAGCGATTGAGTATTTTTGCCGTAATGCTGTCCACGCATTGGCAGTTGTTTCCAAACTTCTCGCAGTTCATGAGATCATGGCGCATCTCCTCGTAGCCCTCAAAATCAGCATCAAGCGCATTGATGAGCTGCTCCATGGTGTACTTCTTTTCTTCGTATATAAATCTCTTTATTGCCCAAAGGCTGTCGCCCGTATCGGCAATGCCCTCTGCAAGTATCTGTCCGTGGCCATAGAGAGGTCCGCCGTTGCGGTAATCCCTGCCCTTTTCCAGACAACCCTCAACAAGGCAGGATCTGAACGGATTGGGAGAATACACCCCTCTCCAATGCTGATAAACGTTTGCAGCCTCACAGCATACGTACGTAACGTAATCAAGCTGGCGCAGAAAAGCGTTTTCCAGCTTTTCGTACGTGTCAAACCCCATGGGGTCACCCGTATGTATGGAGTCATCCGTTCCCGTAAGAGGGTTAACGCCGTTATAAAGCGCGTATTCAAGGCACTTACAGAAAAGCACCTCGCCGTCCTCCAGACCCATGTGGCTCTTACCCATGATGTCTATCTGGTTACAGCCGTTCATACAATACAAATGGCTGTCGCAGGGGGGAATTCCCATTTTTTCAAGGGCTGTGCAGACCACCTCGTCGTTATAAAGCGCAGGCATACCGATGCCCGTAGCCTGAGTTTCGGCAATTGCCTGCCAAAGCTCCTCTGGAGTGTTGCGATGCACCCTCAACGTTATATTGGGAGTGTGGTATTTCTTCTCCCTTGCCAGCTCAAGTATTTTGTAGGTAAGCTCGTTGGTTTGGTCGTTCCAATCCTCGTCGGAGCCGCTAAGGCAAAGGTTCCACGCTCTTTCGTTGTGCATGACCTCCCACAGTCGATAGAGAGCCTCGTCAGCGTCCTCCCTGTTTTCCGTAACAGAGTACGCCCTATACATATATTGGTCAAGCCTACCGGGGGAATCGTCCCCGTCAAAGGTAAACGTCATCCAGAATACAAGGCAAGCGGACTCAAAATCGTAGGCGGGCTTTCTCGGCACCACCTCAAACGCCCTTGCCGCCGCCTCAAAGCGAGCCTTCTGCTTGGGGTCGTCACATTTTTCTGCCTCGTCAAGCGCCAGTCTGCAAAATCTGTCGCCCAGAATATCCAATGCATCCATTGCATACTCGCATCCGCGGTAGAACCAATCCTTATCGGGGCAAGCCTGCTTACACTCATCTATCTGCTTTCTGATGCCCTCCGTACCAAGGTTGATTATTTTGCCGAAGTCGGGGTTGCCGTGACCGCCCCACGTGCCTGCCCACTCTGCCTCGGAGGCAGCAAGTCTGTTGTGCCTGTCGGACACAAGGGGAGCAGACTCCTCACAAAAAGTCCTTGCATACTGAAGAAGCTTTTTTGCGGTGGGAGCGTATTCGGGATATTTCTCCTCATAGGTCGCCAACATATCCATGTCCACGGACGGCCCGTCGGAATAACAGAAGCGGTACGCCGTAGATTCATCATACCATGTCCAGATATATGGCATTACGTTCTGATCGTAACGTATTTTTGCCACCCTTGCGTACTCCTTAAGGGCAAGCCCTGCTCTTTCCTCCAGTTCAAGGGAGTCGTTTAACGCAAACGCCTCCAGAGGGATATCTTGGAACATATTATCCATTCCCTTTCCGTTCCATTAAACCTCGATATTGGTCCTTGCGATGATATTATCCTGCAGACCCTTTTCCAGATTTACAAAGTAGTCGCTGTATCCGCCAACTCTTACGATAAGGTTTCTGTACTGGTCGGGGTTCTTTTGTGCCTCAATGAGCTCCTCGGGGTTTACTACCGTAACTGTAAACTGCTGTCCGCCGCCTGCAAAGAAAGTCTTTGCCAATGCGATCATGGAAGCCTTACCCTTTGGGGTGTTGATTATCTTTTTATCCAGCTTGATCTGGAATATAAATCCGCTGCCGCTGTCGATATGATTGTACTTCAGCACGGACTTGATAAGCGCTGTAGGTCCGTTTGTGTCGCATCCGGGAACAGCACCTACGCAGTCTGCAAGGAGCACCGAGCCCTTGATATGTCCGTCGGGCAGAGTACCTGTGTTTCTGCCATAATCCGCTGCTCTGCTGAATGTACTGCAGCCGCCTGTAAACACGCCGCCTCTGTAAGTATGATGACGCTTGAGCACAGTAAAGAATCTGTTTGTGATCTTAGCCGTGATGTTGTCAACCTCCTCACAGTCGTTACCGAACTTTTCGCAGGATGAGAAATCGCGGTACATTTCGTCATAGCCTATAAAGTGAGCATCCAATGCCTCCTTCATCTGAGCCATTGTATACTTCTTTTCTATAAATACCAGCTTTTTGATTGCCCAAAGGCTGTCGCCCGTATCTGCAATGCCCTCTGCCAGTATCTGACCGTGGTTATAAAGCGGTCCGCCGTTACGGTAATCGATACCCTTTTCGATACAGCCCTCAATAAGACAGGATCTGTACGGGTTGGGACCGTAGGTAGCTCTCATCTGCTGGTGAGAGTTTGCCGCCAAGCAGGACATATAGATGAGGAACTCCAGCTGGATCATAAACGCATTTTCCATTTCCTCATAAGTCTCAAACTTTGTAATATCGCCCGTCACAACGCCTATAAGCTGGTTAGTGTATGTGTTTACACCGTTGTTGAGCGCAAACTCCAATGCCTTTGCAAAGTTTACCTCGCCATCCTCCAGACCCATGTGGCTCTTGCCCATGATGTCGATCTGGTTACAGCCGTTCATGCAGTAGTCGTGGCTGTCACAAGGGGGAATGCCTATCTTTTCAAACGCAGGGCAAACGATCTCGTCGTTATACAGCGCAGGCATACCGATACCCGTTGCCAAGGTGTCAGCGATTACCTGCCACAGCTCCTCGGGAGTATTTCTGTGGACTCTCAACGTGATATTGGGTGTCTGATAGAGCTTTTCTCTTGCGATGCGGAGGATATCGTAGGTCAAGCCGTTTGTTTCGTCGTTCCAATTTTCATCGGAGCCTGACAAGCAAAGGTTCCATACTCTCCAGTTGTGGAATTCCTCCCAAAGTCTTGTAAGTATATCGTTCAATTCCTCTTTATCCGTTGTAAGGTCGTATGCACGCTTCATGTACTGGTCAAATCTGCCGGGAGAGTCGATGCCGTCAAATGTAAATACCATCCAGAATGCGTGGCAGGCAGACGTAAAGTCATACGCAGGCTTCTTGGGGATCACCTCAAACGCCTTTGCAGCAAGCTCATAACGCTTCTTGTTCTTTTCATCCTTGCACTCCTCTGCCATCTTTACGGCAAGCTCGTGGAATCTTTCGCCCAAAATGTCCAGAGCCTCCATAGCCAGCTCGCAGCCTCTGTAAAAGCCCTCTGTGTCATCCGTGTTGATCTGCCTGTACTTTGCGATCTTTTCTCTTACGCCATCAGTACCAATGTTTACGATAGCGCCGAAATCGGGGTTAGCATGGCCACCCCAGCCGCCGCCCCAAATTGCACCGTCAGAAAGCTGGTTATAATTGCTTGAGCGCTGGAGGGATCCTGCTCTCATGTTGAAGCCCGTAAACTTCTCTCTTGCATATTCCACCTCATCGTGAAGCTCAGGATGCTCCTTTTCGATGCTGTCCAGACGACCCGTTTCAAACGATATGCTTGAATCGGAGCTGAATTTTGTCAAATGATGGCTCACTCTTGCGTTGGGCAAAATGTTCTTGCCAAAGGAAAGCTTCATGGTCTTTGCCTTTGCAACCAACGCCTTACCTACTCTTTCACTAAGCTCAAGGCTTTCGTCCTCAAAAAACGCCTGAGCCATTTCATCAAAGCTTATTCTCATATTTATTTCTCCTTTTTTGATAATTCTCTATTCTTCTGCCCTCCCGGGCAGTCATTTATTCCGATATCCTTGCTTTTATGCCGTGCTTTTCAAACAGCGACTGCCAGTGCTTTTTATCCTCTGCCGTTGCCGTTTCGTGGACGTAGCCTGCATCCTCACCCAGTCTTTTGGACTTGCCTACCCCAAGCTTGTGGTATGGCATTATCTCTGCGTAGCGATATTTGCCCTCATGCTTCTGCAAAAATTGACAAATTGCGGCAATATCCTCCTCGCTGTCATTGCATCCGGGTATCATGGGCATACGAATTATAACGTCGGCGCCCACCTCAAACAGGTATTCCAAATTGTCGAGGATGTGCGCATTATCCACACGGGTCAGCTCCTTATGCTTTTTGCCGTCCATGCACTTGATGTCAAACAAAAAGGTCGTACCCAGCTCCGCCGCCTCTTTATAAAACTCCCTCTTGCCTATGCCACAGCTTTCCACAGCCCTGCCGATGCCTGCGTCCCTCGCCATTCTCAACAGCTCCAGCGAAAACTCCGGCTGATACGAGGGCTCACCACCCGACACCGTAATGCCGCCACCCGTGCTGTCGTAGAACATTTTGTCCTTTATGACCTCCTTAAACGCATCCTCCGCCGTGATCTCGTAGCCACATATCTCGTTGGCATTGGCAAGGCAATTTTCCACGCACTTGCCGCAAGCAGTACACTTGGATCTGTCTATCACCACGTTGCCGTCCACAACGGACCTACCTCCGCAGTCCTTAAGGCATCTGCCGCAAGCAGTACATCTGTCCCTGTTGTATGTCATTTGAGGCTTGGTGCTCTTGCTTTCGGGATTGTGGCACCATATGCAATCCAGCGGACAGCCCTTTACGAAAACACAGCTTCTGACGCCGTCGCTGTCGTGCAGACAAAATTTTTGTATATTGAAGATCGTTCCTTTTATCACAGTTATTATCCCCCTTCAACCGCGCAAAATCGGTTAGAATGATGACATTATAATACATGCTAATTATATCACACTCAAGATGCAATTTCAATAGGAAAAATTAAAAAAGTTGGAGGAGGGGGTTCTTTCCCGTGAGGGGAGGATAACGTAGGGGCTTGCCTGTGGTCGCCGGTCCCCTACCGATGTCAACACCTCATCCGGGTTGCAA
>JAGBHJ010000005.1 GCA_017935525.1 Clostridia bacterium
CCATTTCAAAGATTGCCAGCGCGCCTACGATAACCGCAAGTACCTGCCAAACCACGCCGCCAAGCACTATACCAATAACCACCAACGGCACAAGAACTGCCGCAGAAATAATCCTCGTTTTCATATCAAACCTCGCAATATATTATTTTGACGACAGTCCGCCAAAGCGTCTGTCCCTCTTTTGATAGTCCATAATAGCCTTAAGAAAAACATCCTTGCCAAAATCCGGCCAAAATACGTTGGCAGGGCTTATCCACAGCTCCGCATACGCGCTCTGGTATGGCAAAAAATTACTCAAGCGCATTTCACCCGCCGTGCGGATAACAAGGTCGGGGTCGGGCATACCGGCTGTATAAAGATGCTCTGCAATAACGGACTCCGTTATATCGTCAATGGCAAGCTCCCCTGCCACCACCTTTGCCGCCATATCCTTAAACGCCTTAACCAGCTCTGCTCTGCCGCCGTAGTTAAGCGCAACGTTAAGATGCAGCTCCGTATTGTCCTTTGTGTGGTCTATGGCGTAGGCAACCGCATCCCTTGACGCCGTGGGCAATACACTCCAATCACCCAGCACGTGGACTCTTGCGCCCTCGTTCTTGATATTGTCTATCTCCTTATTGATGAACTCAACTATGAGCTTCATCAGGGTCTCTACCTCCTCCTTGGGGCGGGACCAATTCTCCGTAGAAAAGGCGTACACAGTAACGTACTTAATGCCGATAGCCTTGCACACCGTCAGCAGATCCCTGAGCTTTTCCACGCCGTACTTGTGGCCGACAGTCCTTGCCAGCCCGCGCATCCTTGCCCATCTGCCGTTGCCATCCATTATGATAGCCACGTGCTGCGGCACCTTACCCTGCTTTACCAATGAGATCATCGTTTGAATGCTCAGATCCTCTGCCATAATTTTCCTCCGAACTCCGAATGACACTTCTGCCATCCTACATTATTGAGTTAATGATACCACAAAACAACTCATATGTCAACCCCCAATGCGATTTATGCCCAAAATATTATAATTTTGTAAATTTATATTCAAACGCTTGACAAGCATACGCTACAATGATATAATAATCGTGTAATTAAGGAGGATTGATCGCAATGGTGCATTTATTGGAAAAATTAGAAGGCTTTTTTGGAATTTTTGTGGAATATTTGATACTTCTGATAGAGTTTGTAGGCGTTTTAATACTCGCATACACCATAATCAAGGGCTTGATAGACCTGTTTAAGCACAGAGATCATATGAAGCTTGACCTTGTTGAGGGTATTGCCCTTTCCCTTGAGTTCAAGATGGGCGGCGAGCTTTTGCGTACAGTCATCGTGCGTCAATGGGATGAGATACTCCTGCTGGGTGCCATCATTCTTTTGAGGGCAGCCTTGGCAGTGCTGATTCATTGGGAAATATCATTGGAAAAGAAAAACACCATCCCACCCGCCAACGGCAAATAAACAAGTATTTACTGTCCAAAAGACATCATCATATAGTTGAGGCACACTTCAAATGTAAGTGTGCCTCAAATGTTTTTTGATTATTGGTCATTGGGTGTTATTGTTGAGATATCGCCCAAACGTTACTCGCTTATATACTCCGCATCATCGGAGATATCATCGTCTTCTTCGCTCTCGTCATCATCGGGGTTAAGAGCCTTTATTTTTGATGACAGATGCAGAGTACAGAATACCACCGTAGCTATTGCCAGCACTATCAGAATAAGAAGCGCCCAGCCGTCCGCCCGGTTTTTGTCTATGATGTCTGCCAAAAAGTAAGCCACCGCCAACGACACAAAGCCGCACAGCAAAGAAACCGCCGCGTAAAATAGATTTTTTAACATAGAATTACCTCCGAATTTACATACCGAGCGGTTTATTCCGCAACGGTAAAATTAACTTGACTATCGACCATATGGCCCATTTTGTCGTACTCAACGGTACCGTAAACCTTGCCGTAATAATCCTTCAATTCAACGCATCCGACCTTTTCCGGGTTTTGGGTGTACGCAGTATTGTATTCACGAATATACTTATTTATTTCCCAACCGGTAACCTCTCCTGCTGCATTATATTTTACCCAGCCGAGAGCAACACGGTCGGCATCGTAGAAATAATATATCTCGGACACATCTTCTCTATCTTCACAAATAAATCTGTAGATCATTTTTGTAGTTCCGGCATATTGTATCACAATACCGTCATTGTCTCCGTATATCGAAAGCTCATCATCCTTGGGCTTTTCTACAGATTTGAATAATTCACCGTTTTCGCCGTACAAGTCAAACTTCCACTTTGTCTTATAATCAAAAAATACATCCGTTTTTTCATGGTGCGTTACGTACTGCAGCTGCCCATATATAAGATAATAGCTCTCATATTCCGTCTTTCCGGTCCACACATCAACGTATGCACGCTTTTCGTTAAAGTCCGCCGTCATATCAAAACCATCGTTTTTACCAAGAGAGAACAATATCTGACCGTTTGCATCCGTAAATCTGAACTGCGTAATATCGCTGCCGTTGCCCGTAAAGTCAGCCTCATAGTAACCTACCGTTTCTCCATCATTTTTCACCTCTACCCTGCCGACATACGGCTCAGCCGTAGGAACGATGGTAGGTGAGGGATCGCTCGACGGCGCAGGAGTTGCTCCGCACCCCGCTGCCGAAAACAGCAGCAGGAATGCGGTAATACATAAAAATATCCGTTTCATAGTTTTACCTTCCAAAATAGATCCGTTTTTTTCCGTTGACGTTTACTCCTCCGAATCATCGGCAGAGTCGTCCTCCTTTTTACCGCACAGATGCTCCAGCTTATCCAGTATTATGCCCGTGCATATGACAGGTGAAATTACCGCCATTACGCCAACGGCGAACAGTATCCCATCCTCTGACGACGCAAACAAATACATTACTATAAACACCAACGGCAACACCACCAGAAGTGCAATGGCAACAGACGTCCAAAAATACGTTCTTTTCATAGTTTCTCCTCCTACATCAATTACGGGGATCTTTTTTGCTTTTTAAGCATTGCGGCATTATCCACCGCCTCCCAAGTTTTGCCTTGTGGTAACATTATAGCAAATTTAATTTCATATGTCAATACGTCTGCATAAAAATTCACAAAATCTTAATATTTCATTCATGTAGTTAAAGAAAGAGCCATCGGGACAAAGATCCCAATGGCTCAATTAACTTTATGACAATTCAAACGCACCCGTATAAAGCTGGTAATACTTGCCCTTTTCGGCAATAAGCTTTTCGTGGTTGCCTCGCTCTATTATCCTGCCCTGCTCCAGCACCATGATGCAGTCGGAATTCTGCACGGTGGAAAGCCTGTGGGCGATAACAAACACAGTTCTGCCCTGCATAAGGGAGTCCATACCCTCGGACACAAGCTTTTCCGTTCTGGTGTCAATGCTGGAGGTTGCCTCGTCCAGTATCATTACGGGCGGGTCAGCCACGGCAGCCCGGGCAATGGATATCAGCTGTCTTTGTCCCTGGGAGAGTCCCTCGCCGTTTGCCGTCAGCATGGTGTTGTAGCCATCGGGCAGCATACGGATAAATCCGTCAGCATTGGCAAGCCTTGCCGCCGCATATACCTCCTCGTCGGTAGCGTCCAGCTTTCCGTAGCGGATGTTTTCCATTATTGTGCCCGTAAACAGGTTTGTATCCTGCAAAACAACGCCCAGCGAACGTCTTAGGTCGCTTTTCTTTATCTTGTTAATATTTATATCGTCGTAACGGATCTTGCCGTCCTGCAGGTCGTAAAAGCGGTTTATAAGGTTTGTGATGGTTGTCTTACCCGCACCCGTAGCTCCCACAAACGCCAGCTTTTCGCCCCTGTGGGCGTAAAGGTCAATATTGTGCAGAACGATCTTTTCGTCTGTATAGCCAAAGTCAACATCGTAAAACACCACCGCGCCGTTAAGTCTTGTGTACGTCACAGTGCCGTCGCCATGGGGATGCTTCCATGCCCACTGACCCGTGTGGTGGTCTGCCTCGGTAATATTGCCCTTGTCGTCAATAGTGGCATCCACCAACGAAACGTAGCCGTCGTCCTGCTCGGGAGTCTCATCCATCATGGTGAATATTCTGTCAGCGCCCGCCAACGCCATTGTTATAAAGTTGATCTGCTGTGATATCTGTGTAATGGGGTTGTTAAAGGATCTGGAAAGCTGCAAGAACGCACCCAAGTCGCCCAGCGTCAGCGCCAGAATACCGCCGTCCTCGCCGCCATATATCGCCAAGGCTCCGCCCGCTATTGCAAGGAGTATATACTGCAAATAGCCCAAGTTACCCATTATGGGCATCAGTATGTTGGCAAAGATATTTGCCCTTGTGGCGCACTCGCAGAGGTTATCGTTGATGGCCTTAAAGTCTTCCTTGGACCTTTGCTCGTGGCAGAATACCTTTACCACCTTTTGACCGTTCATCATCTCCTCTATA
>JAGBHJ010000006.1 GCA_017935525.1 Clostridia bacterium
AAACACCCAGTGACGCCTTATCCACAAGCACGTTACCGATGGTCAACGCATCCGCATTTACATTCTGAACAAAGTAGTAGTCCTGCGTCTTTTCCCCGTTATCGTCCAGCATTGCCTCCTCAAACACCCATTCGTAATCACCCGGCGTGGTGTAAGTAAAATAGGACAACGCATAAGAGCCGTAAACAAGGGCGTTCATTGCCTCCCATCGGATCTCTGCTTCCGTAAGATCTCTGTAAGCTCTGCCCGATATCTGATTCCAATGCTCCACCAAAAGCACTATGGGCATATACTTGGCGCCGTGTGCCATGGCAACCTCTCGCGCAACCTCAAGGTTTACCATCTGCATCTTCAGCTCATCCAGTCTGGTGCCATCCACAGGGTCAAAGAAGGTGTATCTGTCGTAGCTGAGAAGCTCCGTGGCGATCTGGCTCATAGCAGCCTCGTACCAATCGGGACCGTGGCTGGGGAAGTGATTTATATACGGCACTCTTGCAGGGTCAAGCTCCTCAATGTACGCCGCGATCTCATACAAATGGTCAAACATCCCATCACCGGGCTCGTCACATATGGAGTAAAAGGCTAACGCAGGGTAATCCTTGTACTCGTCAACTACGGACTTAACGATCTCCTTCCAATTAGAAGGTAACTCATAATCCGCATCATAGCTTATAAGCGAGCTGAGCCTGTAATCTCTTACCTCGCACTTGATGCCAATCGTGTGACAGTATTCAAGTATCTTCTTGTTTTCCTCAATTCCAAAGCCGATATCGATCAACGTCATGCCTGCGGCCGCGTTTTCGTCAATTCGCCAGTAGTTGATGGAGCCGTCCTCGTTTACGATCATGTCTTCTCTGATGCCATGATACTGCATTATGATGTAGTCTTCTCTGTAATCATCCAAAAGCAGGGACGTACACTCAAAATCACCCACGCTGACGGTCTTATTCTCCGCCTTGCCCGTGTCGACATCGTACTTCAGCACGTTCCTTACAAACGCATTGATGGCAGGGCTGTCGCCAAAGCTTTCGCTGTTGGAGCCGATGTATATTTTTGTGCCCTCGCCCTTTACAATCAGATATCCATTTTCCGTTGCGGACAAAAGCTGGTTACCTCTTTGACTGCCACTCTTGCCAAGCACGATGGCAACGGGATACGCCTCATCGTCACCGGACATTACGGGCACTCTTACTCCGCACATCTGCTCTATCAGCTGTGCCAGTCTTCTTGCAGGGGTCTTTATATCCTCAGACGTTACGATAACGTAGTCGCTTATATCTCTGCCGCCCAATGTAATGGACTCAATAGGATAGCTGTACTTGCCAACGTACTCGTAGCCGTCTTCGAGAGAAACTGTCTTATTTGCCGCAAAAACCTTATCGTCAAGTGCGTTAAGAGCAATAGCAATGCCCTCGTCGCTGCCCGACCTGATACAAAGGTTGCCGCCCTCAACCGTTATGACGTAGTCCTTGGGGAACATTCCCTCAAGCTCCGCCACCTCAAGGATTATGCTTTTGCCGTTAGCATTATCTGCCTCGGTCAAGGTATAACCGTATGCTCTGTCAAGGAATGAGATCAGCTTTGTGGCGTTTCTTGCTTTTGTATTTTTTATTACAACAACGTGATCCGCGATCTCATTGCCGTTTATCTTTATCTCGTCGTATCTGTAAGGATAGGAATACTCAAGGTCGGTATCCTCCGTAATATCAAGAGTTGCACCTGCTGCCCCTTCCAGATAATGGTCATAAAAATACTTGATGCCGTTATTGAGAGCTCCGTCAGAGCCGCCCGCAATAACAAGCTTGTTGCCCACGGACTTTATAACGTAGTCCTTTTCCTTAAGGTCAAAAGCCGCCTCGGTATATTCTGCTCTGTCAAACTCACCGAGAATAATTTCGTATTCTGTTTCCGTCTGTCCGTTTGACTTTGTTATCTGCTCGCCTGCCTTTTCCAGCACCTTGGCAATAAACTCGTCCGTCACAGCCTTATCCAATGCAGACACCAGCTTAAAGTCCTTTATGTACGTGCCGTTGATGGAAAGGGAGTCAACGGGGGACTGATATCTGTACTCGTAATCTATCTGCGTAATGGGCGCAAAGCCCTCAACTGTGGTCAATGCCGTTGTCAGATAATTATCCGTAAAATACTTAACACCGTTTGCCACCGCCTCGTCAGATCCGCCGACGATAACCAGCTTTGTGCCGATGTACTTTATGTTGTAGTCGTAATACCTAAGGTCGTCGCTCATAAGCTCCTTACTCTCCGGTCTGTTGGTATTGCCCACAAGTATCTCGTGGGTAGACTCAACAAAGCCAAGGGACGCATCCAGCTTATCGTCCAATGACATTATCATTGCAGAGGTCTTGCTGAATACGGACATCATCAGATCGTCCGCCGCCTTCTTTACCAGCACGGGCGCCACGATCTCGCCCTTGGGATATACGATGACAAAGTCATTCAACACAAGGTCGGGCTTGGGTGTAGGTCTGGGGGTAGGAGTTGGCGTAGGCTCGGGGGTTGCCGTAGGTGTAGGCGTGGGAGTTTCCACAGGGGTTTGGGTGGCACTTGGTCCACAAGCCGTCACCGTCAGCACCAATGCCGCCAGCATAAGCGCAGTGATTATTGTTTTCTTCATAACTTACTCCTTTCAACAAGGCTGATTGCCTTTTGTTTATGTTATTTTATCATATCGCCGTCAAAAAATCAATACTTTTTTATCCAAGCACACCATACCTCTTGAAATATAAGGCAGATGATGATATAATAGATATAATACTCTTACATATTCCACGAAAGGAAGGACAGTATTATGAATTTTACAGAATATAAGGACAAGGTCAACGCCTGCTGGCTTGGCAAAAACATCGGTGGTACGTTGGGTGCGCCCATTGAGTGCCGCAGAGGTCTTTTTGAGGTTGATTATTACCTCCACGACATTACAAAGGGTGTTTTGCCCAACGACGATCTTGACCTTCAGCTGGTGTGGCTCAACGCCGCAGAAAAGTACGGCACAAACGTAAATGCCAACATCCTTGCTGATTATTGGCTGATGTCCATTACTCCCGAATGGTCCGAATACGGCGTAGGAAAATCCAACCTCCGCTACGGCATTCGTCCCCCGGCTTCCGGCAAATACCATAACCAATTCTCTCAAAGCTGCGGCTGCTTTATCCGCAGCGAGATATGGGCTTGCCTTGCCCCCGGCAGACCTGACATCACAGTAAAATACGCATACGAGGACGCAGTAGTTGATCACAGCGACGAGGGCGTATATGCAGAGCTTTTCTGCGCAGCAGTTCAGAGCGCCGCCTTTGAGGAAAGTGACACAAACAAGCTGATCGACATCGGACTTTCATACCTGCCCAAGGATTGCGCCATAGCAGGGGTAGTTGCGCTAGTGCGCCAATGCTACGCCAACGGCGACACGTGGCAGACCGCAAGGAAAAAGGTCCTTTGCCAATTCCCCGCTACGTTTGGTCTTGCCATCGGCCCTGTTGAGGAGGGTATCCCCGCAGGCGAGGTGGGCTACGACGCTCCCAGCAACATCGGTATAATAATTATCGGTTGGCTTTACGGCGAGGGTGATTTCTCCAAGAGCATCTGCATCGCCGCGGCTTGCGGAGAGGACGCAGACTGCACAGCAGGCACATTGGCGGCAACGTTGGGCATCATTATGGGTACGGACGCCATCGACCAAAAGTGGAAGGACCCCATCGGTGATGAGATAAAGACCGTTACCGTTGACAGGACGGGCTCCATCTACATCCCCGAAACTGTTCCCCAGCTGACAGAGAGAGTCGCTCGCCTTATGACAGTATTTATTAACAATCATATTTCCAAAGATTCCTGCGGCACTATATACAACCACACCCATAAGGGTGATGATCTGTTTAACAGCGATGTAAGGATAAAAGCAAGGGACAACGACGTAAAAAAACCCTA
>JAGBHJ010000085.1 GCA_017935525.1 Clostridia bacterium
AGGGTGCGCTTGACGTGGAAAAAATGCGTCTTGCGGCAAGGGCGCTTGTGGGAGAGCACGACTTTTGCCCTTTTATGGCGGCAGGCAGCAGTATAAAGGATACCGTCAGGACGATCTACTCCGCCGAGATAGACGCCGTGGGGGAGAATATATACTTTACAGTGTGCGGCAACGGCTTTTTGTACAAGATGGTGCGGTTGATAGTGGGCACGTTGATAGAAATAGGCAAGGGCAAGCTGCCCGTTGAGCATATAGAGAGGCTTATTGCGGAGCATGGCAGAGCCACCGTGGCGGCGCCTGCCAAGGGCCTTTTTTTGGAAAATATCGAATACGGAGAAGAATGATGGACATTCGCGCTGTGTTTATAGACGTTGACAATACTTTGCTTGACTTTGACCTTCCGTCACGGCAGGCAATAGAGCTGGTGTGCAAGGATGAGGGAATAGAGTTTACCGATAAGATGGTGGAGGTATTCCTGGAGGTCAGCGATATGCTCTGGAAAAAGGTGGAAAAGGGCATCATTACAAAGGCGGATATTTATCGGGATAGATGGAAGCTGATATTCCAACGGCTGGGGATCAATGCCGACGGCGAAAGGTTTGACCTTTTGTACAGACAAAAAATGAACCTCTGTGCCGTGGAGATAGACGGCGCAAGGGAGCTTCTGGAATACCTCAGCGGAAAATACACACTCTTTTCTGCCAGCAACGCATCCCACGAAAGGCTTGTGGGCAGGCTTGGTGCGGCAGGGCTGGATGGGTTCTTTAATGACCATTTCTCATCACAAAGGCTGGACGTGTTAAAGCCTGACAAGGAATTTTTCGGCAGAGCGCTTAAGATAGCGGGCTTTAGTGCCCAGGAGTCGATCGTGATAGGTGATTCCCTTACTGCGGATATTGCAGGGGGTAAAAATGCGGGCATGAGGACCTGCTATTTTGACTTTGCGGGGAAAGAGGATGCTTGCCAAATGGCTGATTTTGCGGTAAAAAGCCTTTTGGAGATAAAAAACATACTGTAAATGACATTTTTTATATAATTATTTCATTATTGTGGTCAAAGACAATTGATTTTTGTATGAATATGTGGTAAAATATATTATTATAAGCGAAAAAGGAACGGTAACAAAACATGAAAATAGGTTTGCTTGGCTGTGGCGTTGTGGGATCCGGAGTTTACGAGATCATATCACAAAACATGAGCCCCATGGTAGAAGATTTTGAGGTGGTCAAGGGCTTGGTAAAAACCCCCGAGGAGAAAATACTCCCCTACATGACCAACGATGCCTCTGAGATATTTGACAACCCTGAGATAGACACTATAGTTGAGGCAATGGGAGGTATTCACCCCGCATACGAATTTATCACAAGGGCGCTTAACGCAGGCAAGAACGTAGTTACTGCCAACAAGGCCGTTGTTGCAAAGCATCTGAACGAGTTTACGACCCTTGCAGAGGTAAAGGGCGTAAAGTTTATGTACGAGGCAAGCGTTGGCGGCGGCGTGCCGTGGATAAAGTCCCTTCGTCAGGCGATGAGAATAGACGAGGTGACACATATCGGCGGCGTGTTTAACGGCACCACAAACCTTATCCTTTCCGAGATGGAGGAAAAGGGCTTGTCCTTTGACGAGTGCCTTAAGACTGCCCAGAAGATGGGCTACGCAGAGGCAGACCCCACTGCGGACATTGACGGCATCGACGTAAGAAACAAGCTGATAATCAGCACATCCATTGCAGTTAAAAAGCAGGTGCAGGCAGAGGAGATAATGACCTACGGCATTCGTGCTATTGCACCCTGCGACCTTAAGTATTTCAAGTCCCTCAACAAGCACGTTCGACTTTATGCCGAGGCTGTGATAGAGGACGGCAAATACTGCTGCAGGATCGAGCCCTGCCTGTTTGACGTTGACCAGCCCGAGGCGGGCATCAAGCTGAATTACAACATCTGCTCCCTTTACGGCAAGACCATCGGTACGTTAAAGTACATCGGCCAGGGCGCAGGCAAGCTGCCCACGGCAAACGCCATCGTTCAGGACCTTTTGGATATTGATGGCGGCAACACGGCGCTCCCCAAGCTTTGCTTTGGCGGTGACGCACAGTGCGGCATGAGCATGCTTGAGGGCTGCTACTACGTAAGATATTCCGCAGACGTTGCCGATAAGCTTGAGGCGGCATTTGACGGCGTAGAAAAGACGGCAGTTGAGGTTGAGGGCGCAAAGGCGTTTGTGACGGCAAGCATTCCCACCATATCTCTCCACGACAGGATAGAGAGCGCAGGCGTCGGCGTTATGGACGTATTTGTAACCAGGATCTGATCCGTTTGACGGTGAGTACACCTTCGCACGTAACGTGCGGAGGTGTTTTTTTGTAGGGAGGGGCATAGGTGGGCAGTATGCGTTGAGCTGTTTACACCTCATCCGTCAGCCGCAGGGCTTGCCTGCGGTCGCCGGCGGGCGTTCAAAGAACGCCCCTACGGATATACGGACGGTAAATACGGCAAAGGTATTTTGATGTTGCTCGTGGGAAACGGTTTTGGACCGTCGGGGACGCGGGTCCCCACCGACTTGAACTATTTTGTGGAGATTACCGATAAAAATATACGAGTAAGGTATAACCTCTTTGTTCGTGAAGAAAAGAAGGACAATATTGACGAAAACAGGTGCGAGAATATATTTTCCGGGCTCACGTCCCAAGACTAACGAGCTTTTACAAACTAACTGACCTAAAGTGCCGTGGCGTATGAGCTTTACCGTATAAAAGCGTTTCAAGGGTGGGTGGTCAAGGCGGGAGGGGAAATCGCAAT
>JAGBHJ010000086.1 GCA_017935525.1 Clostridia bacterium
CGACAACGCTACAAAGAAGATGATGAGACTGTCCAAGGAGAGCTTGTTCCTTGCGATGTCACTGTTTGACAAATATGACCAGGCAGTGGCTGACAAGATCAAAAAGCTGGAGGACGACGTTGATATTTATGAGGATAAGCTGGGTACTTACCTTGTAAAGCTTTCTGCAAAGGAGCTTTCTGCAAGAGATTCCCAGGTAGTTTCCAAGATGCTCCACACTATCGGTGATTTTGAGCGACTCAGCGACCATGCGGTAAATCTTTCCAAAGCTACCAAGGAAATGAATGATAAGGGCATCACGTTCTCCGTTCACGCAACGGCAGAGCTTAAGGTGCTGGCAGATGCCATTACAGAGATCCTGATACTCTCCGGTAATGCATATGAAGCAAATAACAGCAAGCTTGCAGGCATGGTTGAGCCTCTTGAGCAGGTTATTGACCATCTGACGGCAAAGATAAAGGGCAACCATATCGAGAGAATGAGAAAGGGCAACTGCTCAATAGAAATGGGCTTTATCCTCTCCGATATTTTGGGTAATTATCAGAGAATTTCCGACCATTGCTCAAATATCGCAGTTGCTATCATTGAGGCAGAGCATAACAGCTTTGATACTCACAAGTATCTTAATTCTGTCAAGTACGGTAACAACGAATTTGATATGATATACGAGAGCTTTGCTGAAAAGTACAAAATAGTATAATAGAAAGGCTGATAAATATGAATAAAATACCGAGACCGGAATACCCCAGACCGCAGTTTGTAAGAACCGATTGGAAAAACCTCAACGGCGAATGGGAGTACATGACGGACAGAGGCAATAGCGGAGAGGAAAGAGGATTTGCAAGGGATGCAGAGTTTACGGAGAGAATAATCGTTCCGTTCTGCAGAGAGAGCGAGCTCTCCGGTATTGGCGATAAGGATTTTTGTGAAAACGTATGGTATAAAAGGGAGATCGACGTTCCTGCAAAGTGGAGAGAATGCGGCAGACGCGTTATCCTTCACATCGGCGCTTGTGACTACAAGACAAAGCTGTGGGTAAACGGCAATTACGTGGGCAGTCACATCGGCGGATACGTGGCGTTCTCATTTGATAT
Organism: Clostridia bacterium; assembly: GCA_017935525.1. Classification (GTDB taxonomy): domain Bacteria; phylum Bacillota; class Clostridia; order HGM11327; family HGM11327; genus SIG351. The sequence continues at coordinate 1,095 of JAGBHJ010000086.1, forward strand.
TACAGACTATCTTAATGACGACAAAAACGTTGTGGTTATCAAGGCGGAGGATCATCTGTTGACAGGCAGACAGCCCGGCGGCAAGCAGTCGTCCCGCTACTATTCTCACGGATGCTCCTACACAAGGACAACGGGTATATGGCAGACTGTGTGGATGGAGTGCGTTGAGGCAAACTACATCATAAGCACAAAGTTCTATCCCGATATAGACAGAAAGAGCCTTTTTATCGAGGCTGAAGTATACGGCGACGAGAACGTAGAGTTCAAGGCTGAGGCTTATTTTGACGGTCAGAAGATGGGCATGGCAAAGACGAAGTCCCACGGCGGAAAGGTTCGTCTGGAGTTGCCCGTAAAGGAGCTTTATCTGTGGGAGGTAGGCGCAGGAAGACTTTACAACCTTGAGATCACATACGGTGAGGACCGCGTGATGAGCTACTTTGGCATGAGAAAGATAGAAAACAGGGATGGTATTTTGTACCTTAACAAAAAGCCTGTTTTCCAGAGACTTGTGCTTGACCAGGGCTTCTATCCCGACGGAATTTACACAGCATCCTCTGTTGAGGAGCTTGAGGCTGATATCGACAGATCCCTTGCTTGCGGCTTTAACGGCGCAAGATTGCATCAGAAGGTGTTTGAGCCTATTTTCCTTACGTTGTGTGACGCAAAGGGCTACATCGTTTGGGGCGAGCACGCAAACTGGGGTCTCAACATAAACGGCATAAACGGCTACGAGAGCTTTATTCCCGAGTGGCTTGAGGTAATGAAAAGGGACTTCAACCACCCTGCTATTATCGGTTGGTGCCCGCTTAACGAAACGGAGCGCGAGCAAAACCCCATCTTTGTTAAGACGCTGTCCGAGATTACAAGAAATTACGACAAGACAAGACTTTACATCGATGCATCCGGTTGGACGCACGTTTACGGAGCTTCTGATATCTACGATCTTCACGATTATACACAAAATCCTGTGGATTTTGCAAAGAGGATCGCACCTTTGGCAAACCGTCAGCCCATTCGTCTGCACGGCGTAAGCGGCAATGACGAGGGATATGTAAGCGATTGCACTTTTGTCAGCGAGTATGGCGGTATCCGTTGGACGCTGGAGGAGAGCAGCGGCTGGGGATACGGCAATGCACCCCAGAGCGAAGATGAGTTTATCCAACGCTTTAAGGGATTGACAGAGGCGATACTTTTCCACCCCAGAATGGGCGGATTGTGCTACACACAGCTGACGGACGTTGAGCAGGAGGTAAACGGTCTTTACACTTATGACCGCAGACCTAAGTTTGATACTGACATATTCTATGAGATACTGACCCAGACAGCCGCTATCGAAACAAAAGAAGTTGAGGCGGAAACGGCTGACACAGAGGAATGATCTGATATAAAGGAGGATACAATGGACTTTATTATAGAACCGCAAAAAAAAGTGCCGATAATATACGAGGCTGACGTCTGTGTTATTGGAGGCTCTGCAACGGGCGTATTTGCCGCAGTAAGAGCCGCAAGACTCGGCGCAAGAGTTGTTATTGTGGAAAAGCAGAACAGCTTTGGCGGCGTTGCAACAAACGGCTTGGTGGCAGTATGGCATACTTTTATGGATAAAACGGGCAAAAATCAGATAATATCCGGTCTTACGGAGGAGGCTGTAAACAGAATGGACGTTATAGACTCCAAGCCCGGTAACTGCAATACACACTTTTTTAACCCCAGCGAAATGAAGATAGAGCTTGACGCAATGCTTAAGGAGCAGAACGTTAAGATCTACCTCCACACATACTATGCAGGACTTATTACCGATGGCAACAAGATCGACTGTGTTCTTGTGGAAAACAAGGACGGCAGAGGTGCTATCAAGGCGAGATTTTTTGTAGATGCTACGGGTGACGGCGACCTTTGCCGCGATCTGGGCATTGAGCATTACACAAACGACAATATTCAGCCGCCGTCAGCGGTTATGCTTGTGCAGGGCAAGGCACCTGCGTTTGTAACGTCGGGTCTTTTGCATGAGCATTGCGAGGAGTTTGGTCTGCCCGATGACTGGGGCTGGACTACGGACCTTCCCGGCTTGGAGAATATGGAGATGCGTGCAGATACGCACATATTCAACGTAATGTGTAACAAGGCTGACGATCTTACAAAGGCAGAGATCGAGGGCAGAGAAAAGATGAGAAAGGTAATCCGCATCTTGAGAAAGTACGGAGATCCCCAGCAGCTTTACTCCATCGTGGCGGCTTGCTCACACATCGGTATAAGAGATACCTATCACTACAAGACGTCCTACCAGGCAAATCATATATCCCTGCTTTTGGGTGAGAATTACGAGGACAACATTCTCAACGGTACGTATAACATAGACGTTCACCACAAGCAGAACGGCATTATGTTTATGCAGTTTGACGGCACGTACACACAGGAGCAGCCCGACGGTACTATCTACCACGGCAACTGGCGTAAGGAGTGGGGAATTGACCCCAACCTGCCCATACCTACGTGCTACCACCTGCCGTTTAAGTGCTTGGTTGGCGAAAAGTATGAGAACATTATTGCCGCCGGCAGAATGTTGAACGCAGATACACCTGCATTTGGCGCGTTGAGAGTTATGGTAAACCTGAACCAGATCGGCGAGGCGGCAGGCGTTGCGGCGTACGTTGCTTGTGATCAGAATAAGTCCGTGCAGGATATCAGCGGCGTTGACGTTGCAAAGCTTTTGTCCAAGGGCGGCTCTGCAAATTTGGGATAAGAGGATGGAATTTTGATAAAAAGGCGGTCCATATAGGACAGTCTCATGCACAGCGGATCATACTGCTGTGCATGTTCTTTTTTATAAAAATATATAGTAAATTTCAAGCTGAAAAGCTTGAATATGGAGAGAACCAATGAAAAAATTAACATTAGTTGTAGATATGTACGGTTGTCCAAATCGTTGTAAGCATTGCTGGTTGGGGCATATGCCAAATCGAAGAATGGATGACTATACGGATGAATTTTTAGTGGAGTACTTCAAGCCTTATTTTGAAAGTATTACATATTACAGTTGGTTGAGGGAGCCTGATTATTGCGACGATTACCGACAGCGTTGGATAAGGGACAACGAGGTCTCTGTCAACGACAAGCCGATGCGTTTTGCGTTGGCAAGCTTTTATCGTTTGATCAGAGATGAAGAATACGTAAGGTTTTTGAAAGAAACGGGAGTCAAAAAGGTTCAATTAACGCTTTTTGGCTTAGAAGACATGACTAATCTGTACATCGGCAGAAAAAATGCTTATAATGAGATACTGCAGGCAACGGATATTATAATCTCTAATGGCATTATACCCAGATGGCAGGCTTTCATCAATGAGGAGAATAAGTATGAGATCGTAAAGCTGTTGGACGTTATTGACGAACAAAAGTTGTATGAACGGTGTGAGAGCATCGGCGGAAGATTTAAGTTTTTTGTCCATGCAGGAAGTTGCGATGGAGAAAATGCAAAGCTTTATCCGATACGAATTCAAAAAGAGAATATTCCGGAGCAGTTGATACCGTATTATATGGGTTATAATGAAATACTGGAAGAAAAGGAATGTGTTGAGATATTGTCGGAGAGTAATGATAAGATCGTTTTTGAACCATCTGACGACATTGTCTTGAACGTATCCAACGAAATGGACATTTACTATAATTATACACATATGACCAAGCCGTGGATAATAGGTAATGCTTTGAAAGAGGACTCAAAAGAGCTGGTACGAAGAATTGTGGAAGGCGATACTTATGCATTGAATACGCTCAGAGATCATTCGTACAGCGAATTGGTAAAGAAGTACGGTGATGTTACATCAACAAAGGTTTTTAGTCTTGATGATTATAAAATGTACGTAGTTAACAGATTCTTGGATGATATCAGTAGATAAAATACTTTGACAAACAAACGGATGGACATTGATGCGTATACAGAATGACAATTGAGCATTTACATAAGAGGGTCAACTGATTCGCAAAAATAACTCAACGTCAGCCGTTTTTGATAGGATGAAACATGATAAAAAATGTAGTTTTTGATTTTGGGCAGGTGCTGATACGCTTTGACCCAAAGTATATGGTGGAGCAATATGTGACAGACCCCGCCGATTCCGCCCTTTTGCAGGAGGTGGTGTTTGACAGGCTCTATTGGGACAAGCTGGACCAAGGCACAATAACCGATGCCCAGGTGATCGCCGCCTGTAAGGAGCGTGTGCCGCAAAGACTTTACGGCGCCGTGGAGGATATTTATTACAACTGGATATACAATATCCCGGAAATAGACGGCATGAGGGAACTGATACGGTATATAAAGGAACGGTACGGAGTAAGGCTGCTGGTGCTTTCCAATATTTGCACGTATTTTGCCCATCACAGCGGCGAAATACCTATTCTTGATGAGTTTGAGGGATGCGTGTTTTCCGCCGTGTGCGGCCATACAAAGCCCAATGTGGGAATATTTGAGCATCTGTGCGGCAGGTTTGGAATAGATAAGTCGGAAACCTTGTTTATTGACGACAGCCCAAAGAATATCCGAGGAGCAGAAGCCTATGGAATAAAGGGGTATATCTTTGACGGGGACGTGGAAAGATTGAGAGGGTATTTGGAGCAGGAGCTGGAAAAATAAAAAAAGCTTCTGAAATGGATTAACCGTTTCTGTGTTTGACCGACTATATTTGCAAAGGCGCCTAAAACAGGAAAGGAGAACTGCATGGATAATACAAGTATTGATCGGTTGGTGACTGAAAACATGAGGTCCATATTTGGCTTTGCATTGACCCGGGTCGGAAACATAGATGAGGCAGAAGCTCTTGCAAGTGATATAGTGTTCAGACTTCTGCGATCATTGCCTAATCTGAAAAGACA
>JAGBHJ010000087.1 GCA_017935525.1 Clostridia bacterium
ACAGCCGTCCTGTATCTTCAGCTGGACCCTGGTTTTGCCCTCAAAGCGGACTATGTCCACATCCTCAAAGGTATAATTTTTTGCGGAGTCAGTTACCGCCAGCGCCTTTTGGTTGCTTTTGAGGTATTCCTCCGTCATATCCACTATCTTTGCCCTGTCCCTTGTGCCGCAAACGATGGCAACGTTTTTCAGCTCCTTCACCTGCAAAGGCTTTACCTGGGCATAGCACCCAGTCATAATAATAACGGCGTCGGGGTTTTGCTTCAGCACTCTTTCCACCGCCTGGCGGGACTTTCTCTCTGCGACGTTTGTTACTGCGCAGGTATTGATAATATAAATATCGGCAAAGCCATGCTCACGCACTATCTCGTAGCCCCTTTTTTCAAACAAGGACAGTACGGACTCCGTGTCGTATGCGTTAGCCTTGCATCCCAACGTTATAGCGCCGACCTTCATTCCATATCCCCCAAATAGTAAGCCACCGCAGAAAGCATACTCAAGGGAGCAGTTTCCGTGCGCAGTATTCTCTTGCCCAGCGTTACGCTTTGCCAGCCGTAGCTTTTGGCAAGCTCCACCTCATCTCGTTCAAAGCCGCCCTCGGGCCCCACAAGTATATATACCTCCTTGGGATCCCCTGCAGCATCAAGGCATTTTTTCAAGGAAAGCTCGGTTTCCTCCTCCCATGCAATAATCCTCAGCGCATCCTTGGGAGCAGATCTTACCAGCTCCTCCAGCTTGATGGCATCCATCACCTTGGGTATCCTTATTCTCTTGCTCTGCTTTGCCGCCTCGTCGGCTATTCTCTGCAATCTGTCGGATTTGTCGTAATCCCCGGGGTTTTTAACTATCACCCTTTGTGATATAACGTGGCAAAAGCCCCTCATGCCCAGCTCCGTGCCGTGGCGTACCACGTCGTCAGACTTTTTGCCCTTGGGCATACCCTGGCAGATATAATAATCCCTTTTGGGCTCTCTTTCCACGGTAACATCCTCCAGGATCTCAAGCACGGCGGACTGCTTATCCAATGCAACAAGGCTTGCGATGTACTCCTTTGACTCACCGTCGCACACCTCAAACCTTTCCTGCAATCTTGCTCTCAATACGTTCTTTAAGTGGTACGCATCCTCGCTCGAAAGATACGCCTTACCGTCTGTTATTTCCTCAGCAAAAAATCTGTTCATACCGTTTTCCTTACCAATATATGATGAGTAAAGTATATCATAAATCCCCTGTAAAGTCAAACGGTTTTTTGTACTCAATACTTCTTGCACACTCTGGCACAGAACACCAGCATATCATCCTTCTGCTTTTTTATGTTGCCCAGCGCCCTTTGCATCACCATGTCTGCGATCTCCTGGGCAGTCCCCAGCTTTTTATCCTTCAGCAGATCGGTAAAATACTCGTTTGGGTCGTTGTACCCTCCGCAAGCATCATAAACTCCGTCCGTCATCATAACTATAACGTCGTTTGCCTTTAATTTGTAGCCGTCCGTTGCGCCCTTTTCCTCCTGCACAACGCCCATTGGCCCTGCGCCGCAATCCACAGTTATGACCTTGCCCCTGCTTACTATAAACGAGCAAACCGCCCCCAGCTTTATAAACCTTGTCTGACCCGTGTATTTGTTAAAGATACATATATCCGCCGTGCTGTATCTGTCGCCCTCGCACCTTAAGCCCATCAGAGTATTGGCAAAAGCCACGGTGGCATCCTCATTGCATCCGCATTGTGACATCGTCTCCAAAAGCTCCATGACCCTGTTGCTCTCCGCCAAGGCGCCGTAGCCCGTGCCGCAGCCGTCAGCCACAGCAATCATAAAGCCGTTTCTGCCAAATGGCACCACCGTGCAGGCATCTCCGCACAAGCCGTCCCTGTCAAGAGATACCGTGGCAACGCCCGTGGAGAGCATATAATCCGCCTTTTGCACAAAGCAGATCCTGCCGCTTTCCGAATCTCTTTCCTCCAACCCCGTGGCAAGTATATCCTGGCACTTTTCCTTTAATCTTTGCTGGTCCGCCGCCGTCACCCCCGCAGTTTTCAGCTCCAGAATGACCTCTCTGCCCAGCTCACCCCAAAGCACCGCCGCCCCCTTTATATCCTTGCATATCGCCGCACATTCGCTCTGCACCTTGTCCGTCATAGTGGCATCTATCTCCATGGCGCTCTCAATATTGTCCTTTATGCGGCCGATGGAGTCACTCAGACACTCCACCGCTATACCGGGGATACTGCGATACATCGCCATCTTACTGCGCCAGTTATTGCCGATATAAGTCAGTCCCGCCACAAGCTTTGCAACCTCGCAGGTGGGATGTTTTCTGCCCTTGTTATTGTTGGCAAAGGCGCAGGATGACCCCATGGTGCAATGGCAACACACGGTCTGGGTTATTTTCTCTATCAGCGCATCAAACTGCTCCCTGTTTGACTTTTCCGTATCCACCAGATAGCTGTTCAACAGCTTGTGCATCTTTTTGGAGGAATTGCACGCCTCGTTTATTCTGTCACAGCAGGCGATCCTCACCTTTTCCGCATATTCCCTTGTCTGTATGGGAGAGGTCGTCATCAACAGCGACTCAAACAAGCCCCTTGCCGCATCCTCCATCCGTCTGATGGGCAACAGACAAAAGCCCAATGTGGCTATTGCCAGCTCCACCGTTGTAGAGGTTCTTGCTATACCGCCAAGAAGCACAAACACAGCCACATATATTCCGAATATAATGACGCCCACCGCCACTCTGTTCATTCTTTTCAGCGCGCCGCACACAGCACCGCAAAGAGCGTACAAGGCAATGGATTCCACCGCAAATATGCCGTCCCCGCCAATCGCAAGCCCCAGCGCTGTGCCCAGCACCGTTCCCAACAGGGTACCGACGCCTGCGCCGAATATATAGGACACGCACAGTACCGCAGTATATACCGCCACGTTTCTGACCCCCACTACACCAATGCTTACGTTACCAACGCCGACCGCCATCAACGCGGCAAATATCGTGCAGTACACCGCATCACTTTGCTCGTAGGTGTTCTTTCCGCTGTCAAGGTACGTCCTCAACACCCTCGAAAAGAATATCTCGCTGACCCCCAAGGTAAGAGTGTTCAACAAAATGCTCATTGCATTATACAGCGTATGCTCATACGCCAAAACAAGTGCAGATCTTGCCAGACAATAAAACACCACGGACATTATTATGTACACACCGTCCCTGTTGCCCTTGTACACCCGACGGACACAGAGCATCAACGCAAAAAGTCCGCCATATATGCACACCTCGCTGAATATCTCCACAACGCCAAGCCCACCCACGGCAGTCAGTCTGCCTGCCAGCACTCCCAAAAAGGCAAACAACGCAGGACGCCTTGCAATAAACATAGCCACAAGCCACGCCACACCAAACGCATGTATATCTCCTATTATCTCTGCCCTGCCCAGCAAAAGACCCGTTATCAGCATAAACGTGGCAGTATTAACAGTAGCCCTTGACGGCAAACGCCTTGCTGCCTCACTCTTTGATCGAGGCAGCTCCATACTTCTTATCATAATTCCTCCCCCAAACAGAGCCTTGCTCTGTCTTTTTTCGTAGTGATTTACAGTAATATTGTAATATTTTATAATAAAAAGCACTGTCGTTTTTCATACGCGGTTATTGGAATGTTTTGTTGGATTTCCTCGCAAATGCAAAACCGAGGTACATATCACTATGCACCTCGGCGAAATTTGTTATTGAATTTACTTTTTGTTCTTATCCGCTATCAGCTTTAATCCCTTAAGGGTCAGATCCTTGTCGTATATCTGTATGCAGTCCGTTTCGTTGGCGATCATTCTGCCAAAGCCTCCCGTGGCAATGACCTTCATGTCGGGAATACCCATCTCCTCCTTGATCTTTGCAACGATGTACTCCACCTGACCGATGTAGCCGTAAACGATACCCGCCTGCATACACTCAACCGTGTTGGAGGTAAGGATCGTATCCGGCTTGCGGATATTGATCTCCGGCAGCTGAGCAGTCTTTGATCCCAGCACCTCTGCCATCAATCCCACGCCGGGGGAAATTACGCAGGCGATAAACTCGCCCTTTGCAGTAATTACCTCGTACTTTGTAGCAGTACCAAAGTCAACCACTATGCAGGGGCCGCCGTAATAATGATTTGCCGCCGCAACGTCGGTAATAAGGTCCGCACCAACCTCTCTGGGATTATCCGTCTTGATGGATACGCCCGTTTTGATGCCGGGTGCAACCACCAACGGCTCGGTGTTGATATAATTCCTTATTGCATTGCAGAAGGAATACATTATGTTGGGCACAACGGAGGAAACTATGGTCCTGGATATCTGGGCAATATCCACGCCCTTCTGCTCCAGCATCGTAGTCATGGCAATGCCGTACTCATCCGCAGTCTTTTTTGTTCCCGTGGTCATCCTGCAGCTTACAATAAGCTCGTCATCCTTAAAAACACCCATTTTTATCTGTGTATTGCCAATGTCAAAAACCAGCAGCATCTGTCATCTCTCCTTTATCATCCTTATTTTAAGATATGCCTCTGCGAAGCTCCGCAAAGGCATATTCCGTTCTTATCTCTTGTTCTTTCTTATATTGAGCAATCTTACCACTACGGGGCTCATAACCGCGTTTGTGCCAAGCTCAAGCAAGAAATTTGCAACTGCAAAGCCTACGAATACAGCCATGCCCGTTTCGGGACTGCCTGCCGCAGATGCAATAGCCTCAACGTCGTCCAAAAAGAACACCGCACATCCCAAAAGGAAAACACCTGTGTTAACCAGCGGGCAAGTAATTGCCGCAGCAACAACTGCCACCCAGCGGTTCAGCTTTACCAACAGCTTATACACCCAGCCTGCCGCCAATCCGCACAGCATACCCTTTGCCAGCACCGTTACAAAAGTACCGGGAATATCAAACGCCAAAAACAGCGCCGCGCCGCCGCTTGCCAGCACCACTACGCCAAACACAAAGCCCAGCCATGCACCCACGCCGGGGCCGCACATAATAGCACCGATGGCGATCGGTATCAAGCCTACCGCTGTGGAAAAAGGTCCAAAGAAAGCGGTGTAAGTTCCCAAGAGCTGCAAAATGATTACAAATGCAGTCATGATCGCTCCGAGCACCATGGTCTCGGTCGACATTGTTCTTCTGTTTGTTGTCTTATTCAACATAAAATCCTCCTTGCTGTCGTCCGCCCGGGCGGTACAACGCATAAAATTTATATCTCCCCAATTTATGGGTAATATACAACAAAAATAAATTGTCTGTCAAACATTTCTGACGGTGTAATTATAATCCAAAATCATCAATTTGTCAATAGAAAAATTATTAAAATATTTCGACAAAACCATTATACCCTATTGCAAAAAAGCACAGTTTGTTGTATAATTAGTAATGTACAGATATGTGCAATATTTTTTTAGGGAGGTTCTCCATTATGTTGACAGCTATCATAAATGGTGCGATCAAGGTCGTTATCGCAGTTGTAATTCTCCTTGTAGCTTTCGCGATCATCAAGCGTTTGGTTGCGGCTCTCAAGAAGTTCTGCGATAAGAAAAATTTGGATGCAACCATCAACAAGGTTCTTATGCACGTTGTTGAGTGGGGCGCAAAGATCATTGTTATTATTTCTTTGCTTGGTTACGTAGGTATCGATACGGCAGGTATTGCTGCACTTATCGCTTCCTTGGGTCTTGGTGTTGGTCTTGCTGTGCAGGGCTCTTTGGCTAACTTTGCCGGCGGTATCCTCATCATTCTTTTGAGACCCTTAAGAATCGGTGATTTTATTGAGGCTCAGGGCATTTCCGGTACAGTAGAGGATATTTCCATTTTCTACACATACATCACAACGCCCGACAATAAGTCCGTTTGCATCCCCAACGGTGCTTTGGCTAACGGCAACATCGTTAACTACAGCAAGAAGGACATTCGCCGTGTTGACTTCGCATTCTCTATCAGCTACGCTGAGGACTTTGTTCGTGCTCAGAAGGCTATCCTCGAGGTATGCAACGCTCACGAGCTTGTATTGAAGGATAAGGACGTAACATGCAGAATGTCTGCTCATGCTGACAGCGCTATCGTTGTTACTACAAGAGTTTGGGTAAACAGCGCAGATTACTGGACTGTAAACTTTGATATCCTCGAGCAGGTTAAGGCTAAGTTCGATGCTGAAAAAATCGAAATTCCTTTCAACCAGATCGACGTTCATATCGACAACAAGTAATTTTCTATTATGGCATACAAGCCGCCCGAGGGTCTGCCCTTTGGCGGCTTTTTCCATTATATTTTGGAAAAAATCATAAAAAAGGGGCTTGACAAAAACAGGTTTTTCCTGTATAATATTACAGTACGTTGGTTACGCCCCATTAGCTCAGGCGGTAGAGCACTTGACTTTTAATCAAGGTGTCCGCAGTTCGAGTCTGCGATGGAGCACCAGTGGCCCGGTAGTTCAGTTGGTTAGAACGCCAGCCTGTCACGCTGGAGGTCGTGAGTTCGAGCCTCATCCGGGTCGCCATATTTGCCGGCTTAGCTCAATTGGCAGAGCAGCTGATTTGTAATCAGCAGGTTGCGGGTTCGAGTCCCATAACCGGCTCCAGAAAAAAGCACTTGCGATAGCA
>JAGBHJ010000088.1 GCA_017935525.1 Clostridia bacterium
ATGGTACTGGGTCTGCCGATGCCCAGCTCCTCCAGCTTTTTAACCAGGGAGCCCTCCGTATATCTTGCAGGTGGCTGTGTAAAATGCTGCTGATCCTTCCACTCTATCAGCTTGAGCTTATCACCAACGGACATTTTGGGGATAAGCTTATCCTTTGAATCCTGCTTATCCTCGTCCTCGTACACCTTTTTGTATCCGTCAAAGCGGAGCACGGAGCCGTTTGTCTTAAAAACGTTGCCGTTGTTGTCAAGGTCAACGCTTACAGTATCGTAAACCGCAGACTTCATCTGGGATGCGATAAATCTGTTGTATATGAGCTTATAAAGCTTAAGATGATCGGGAGAAAGCGAATCCGCAATGCTCTCCGGTGTCAGCTCGATATAGGTGGGACGGATAGCCTCGTGAGCATCCTGTGCGTTTTTCTTTTTGCTGTACTGATTGGGACTTGACGGCAGATAGGTATCGCCGTATCTCTCGCTAATTGCTTCTCTGACGCTTGTTATAGCCTCATCGGAAACTCTTGTGGAGTCAGTTCTCATGTAGGTGATAAGACCCACAGTACCTCTGCCCTTTATCTCCACGCCCTCGTATATCTCTTGGGCGTTTTTCATTGTTCTGGATGTAGTAAAGTTAAGGTTTTTGAACGCCTCCTGCTGGAGGGAGCTGGTTATAAACGGCGGTGCGGGGTGCTTTTCCCTTGTGCCGTTTTTAACGTTGACTACCTCAAATTCGTCCCCGCAGGACGCCTTTACTCTTTCAACGTCGTCCTTTGTTTCCAGCTTTGCCTTGCCGTTCTTGTCACCGTAGTATTCAAGCTCGACCTTCTTTTTGCTCTCCGCTTCCTTTGCGTTTGCATCAAGAGTCCAGTATTCCTGAGAAACAAAGCTTTCTATCTCGTCCTCTCTGTCACACACAAGTCTTACCGCAACGGACTGCACTCTGCCTGCGGAAAGTCTGGATTTTACCTTGTGCCACAGAATAGGGCTTATCTGGTAGCCCACAAGTCTGTCCAGCACGCGTCTTGCCTGCTGTGCGTCAATAAGGTCATAATCAAGCTTCCTCGGTTTTTTGATAGCCGCAGTAATGGCGCTTTTTGTGATCTCGTTAAACTCGATCCTGCAGACCTTTTTTTCGTCCAGCTTGAGTATTTCCCACAAATGCCATGCAATAGCCTCTCCCTCACGGTCAGGGTCAGTTGCAAGGTAGACCATATCCGCCTGCTTTGCAGCGGCCTTCAGCTTTTCCACCGTATCCTTTTTGTCCTTTAACACCTTGTATCTGGGCTTAAAGTCATTATCCACCTCAATGCCCAGGGTGGTCTTGGGCAGATCACGGACATGACCGAATGACGCCTCAACGTCATAGCTGGACCCAAGACATTTTTTTATAGTCTTTATTTTACCGGATGACTCGATAATAATAAGTTTCTTCTTTGCCATTATTCAATATTCCTTAATGCTTTGTTATTGCGGAAACGTCACGCTCTTTCGTAACGCTTTCCCTGCTTCTGCTTTATGTAGCCGTTGAATTCCAGCATCGTCAGCGCAAAGCCAACGTCCGCCACGCTGCCGCCCGACATCATAACGATCTCGTCAAACTGCAGCTGACCCTCGCCAAGCAGAGCATATATTTTCGCCTCGCACTCAGAAAGTGCTGAGGTGTCTTTTTCTTCTGATATTTTGGGCTCGTCTTGCTTTGCATTTTGCACAGTATCCGAAATGCCGAAAAGTGCCTTCAGCTCCGCAAGCTCCTCCCTTGCTCCGTCCCCGGGACGCTTGTGAGTGTCTTCCTTTGGAGTAGCCTCCGACAAAACACTCTCATTTGAATCATATGCAGTAAACTCGGAGTTGTTGATAATATCGTAAGGATTAGTCACCACCACGGCGCCGTCGTCCGCCAACGCCTTATTGCCGGAAAACATAGGGTCATCCATGTATCCGCCCAGCACAAAGACGTCTCTGTTTTGGTTGACGGCATGATTTGCCGTATTTATTGCTCCGCTTTTCTTTGGAGCCTCTATCAACAGCGTTGCCTCGCTCAAACCGCTTATGATTCTGTTTCTGTGTGGAAAATGCCATCTGTCAGGCTTTGTGCCCGGCAAAAATTCGGATATAACAAGCCCGTTTTCGCACAGCC
>JAGBHJ010000089.1 GCA_017935525.1 Clostridia bacterium
ACTTTTCCTCTGCGTTTTCTGCAGAATAAAAAAGTCCAATCTTACGCAAAAATCAGTTGTTAAAAATCCAAAAAGGTGTTATAATATGTATATAGGGAGAATTTTCCACTTCTTACATAAATCAAACATATTATATCAAATAAACGATCTGTCCGTGCTTGCTGCAATGTACCTCATCCAATTTATGCAGACCGAGATGCATCTGTCTTAAGCACCGACAAAACAGAAAGGACCATATTTTGGCTAGAAAAAGAAAACAAATAAGAGTCATTCCGTTGGGTGGCGTTGGCGAGATCGGCAGAAACATGACCGCTATTGAGTACAATGACGACATTATACTTATCGACTGCGGTATGTCCTTTCCGGAAGACTATATGCTGGGCATTGACGCAGTTATTCCGGACTTTACTTTTTTGGAGGAAAACAGGGACAAGATCCGCGCGCTGTTCCTCACCCACGGTCATGACGACCATATAGGTGCTATCGCATACTTCCTCAAGCGCTTTAAGGAGGTCCCCGTTTACGGCACGGGACTCACTCTGGGTCTGGTTGGCAACAAGCTTATGCAGCATGACGACCTTGCAGACGCAGATCTGCGCAGGTTTGTGGCAGGCGACGTCATTGAGGCAGGATGCTACAAGGTAAGAGCCATCCGCGTCAACCACAGCGTTGCAGACAGCGTTGCCTTTGCGGTAAACAGCCCCGTGGGTATGCTGGTGTTTACGGGTGACTTTAAGGTGGACTTTACACCCGTTGACGACGAAATGATAGACCTCAACACCTTTGCCGCGCTGGGCACCTCGGGCGTGCTTGCACTTTTCTCCGAAAGCACCAACGTGGAGCGTGAGGGCTACACAATGTCCGAGCGCACGGTAGGCAAGACATTTGAAAACGTATTTTCCCATGCAGAGGGCAGAATAATCGTCACCACCTTTGCTTCAAACATCCACAGAATACAGCAGATAATCGACGCCTCCGTCAAAAACAGACGTAAGGTATGCATAATGGGCTTTTCCATGCTCAACGCAGTAAAGGTTGCACGTGAGATGGGTTATCTCCGTTGCCCCGAGGATTGCCTCATTGAGGCTGACCGCGTAAGCAAGCAGCCCGCCAACGAGATCACCATCATCACAACAGGCTCTCAGGGCGAGCCCATGGCGGCATTGTCCCGTATGGCTTCCTCTGAGTACAAGAATTTCAACATTATGGCAGGTGACACGGTGGTCATCTCCGCAACGCCCGTTCCCGGCAACGAAAAGATGGTATCCGCAGTCATCAACAAGCTTTTTGAAAAGGGCGCCATCGTGGTTTACAGCGCATTGGAGGACGTTCACGTTTCGGGTCACGCCTGCAGAGAGGAGCTCAAGCTGATATACTCACTGGTAAAGCCCAAATTCTTTGTGCCCGTACATGGCGAGCCCAGGCATTTGGCGCTCCACGCAAGGATGATCCAGGAGCTGGGTCTGCCGGAAAGCCACGTGCTTTTACCCACCCTGGGCAAGAGCATCGTTATTGACTCCGCAGGAATACAGTTTGGTGAGGACGTTCACGCAGGCATAACTCTGGTTGACGGACTTGGAGTTGGCGACGTAGGCAACATCGTGCTTAAGGACAGACAGGTGCTCTCCGAGGAGGGTCTTATAATCACCATAGTGGCGCTGGACGAAAACAAGCAGATAATATCCGGTCCCGAGGTACTTTCCAGAGGCTTTGTGTATATGAAGGAGTCCGAGGAGCTTATCGCACAGATAAAGGACATCGTGGTAAACGTTGTAGAGTCTGCACGTGACAGAAAGCGTGTGGATCTTATGGTGCTGAAAAACACCATGAGGGACAAGATCAAGAGCTTTATTTATCTCAAGACACAGCGCCGTCCTATGATCATGCCCGTGATCATGGAGGATGGCAGAGGCAAGCTCCCCAAGAGCTTTACAGTAGAGGATTTCCTCAAAAACGATCCCGAGGATTGATAAACGGCACGCAGCAATGCGTGCCGTAGTTGTTTTCGCACGTGTCACAAGGACTTGCTGTATGCTATACCCTCTCTGTCCCCGACGGTCCAAAATGCCCAATTCACGCTCCCTCAGCATGAAAGCCTTGTTTCTGAAACTGTTTTCGTCGCGACTAATCCTTCCGCTTTCTGCCCACGCAGAAAGCTACAAAGACGTGCTTAAGGGAGGGTGGGCACAGCTTGCTTTTCAATCAAGCCGTTAACCTTTTGCCGTAAACGGCAAAAGGCAATCTAACACAGTTTCTCCCTCCCCTCCCTTAAGAACCTAAAGTCTTGCGCTTGCGCAAGTCTTGCCCCCTGTTGCATCACATATTTTGGCACTTATGCAGAGTAGGCTTGTTTTCTCGCACCTGTTTTCACCGGTGTTGTCTTTCTTTTCTTCACGAACGCACGGAACGGTACCGAAACTGTGTATCTGAATAATATGAGATCTTCTTTCTGTTTCCCCTGCCACCCCTACACCCTACGCAAAAGCCGGGACATATGCGTTTTTCACAAGCTGAATGAGGTTTCAAAAACAGACGATCCGTAAATCGTACCTACACCAATACAAAAACCCCTTCCCGCGGACGCGCCGCGCGAAGGGGTCATCAATTTCTTTATCAGATAGAATACTTCTGCTCGTAATTCTCTCTCATCTGCTTGAACTCAGGGTCAGTTGTTCTTGTCAGACGGAGTGACTCATGGATATTCATGTTATTATGCGCCATATCAATTATATAGCCCGCAATGTTTGAGCAGTGGTCGGAGGTTCTCTCCAGATCTGCC
>JAGBHJ010000090.1 GCA_017935525.1 Clostridia bacterium
AATTTCGTTGCGTACCTGCTCTACGGCAGGTACGCATGCTGGTGGGTTTTGTTTTATAAAATTAAACGTCGTCGGAATTATACAACCAGATCGGCACGGGGAACCACTGTGAGATGATTGCGGGAGCCCGGTTTCTTGCTGTGGAAACGTTAGCAAAGAAAATGTTAACAGCTTCCTTGTGAGTCAGCTCAATATCGGGCTGGGCATCAGTTGCCTCAACTGTTACGTTGTTGTTGCAAACTGTGATGGTGAAATTCTCGTCACCGCCTCTGCCGTGAACCAGTACGGTCATCTTGCCGTCCATAAGATTTGCGTAAGTTGCCTTCAACGTGAGGAATGCATCGATAACGCGTCTGAAGCATGTAATTGTGTACATGTTGTCGGACTGCAGGTTTACACCCTCTGCAAGGAACTCCAGCACCTTTACGTATTCTGTCTGGAATGGAGCGATCTTAAATGAGCACTCGCCGTTTCTGTTGATAATGGCTCTTATAACGTCTGTAAAGTCAGCGTCATTTGCCAGGTTGATCTCGTTGATGCTGCCGTTGATAACAAAATAACCGATCAGCTCGCCATCGCGCTTGATGGTGTGGGGGTGAGCGCCCCAGGTAGACATAATGTCAAACAAACGCTCTCTGTCTCTTACGTGGTAGTAGGGCTTGGATGCAAGGATCTCAGCGATCTTGTCGAGAGACTCGTTGTCGTTTCTGTCAAGGGGATCGATCTTGATGTTTGCAATGTCATCAAAATTATTGCCGTAAACGTGACGGATGTTTGTACGTGTTACGTAGAAATCATACTTTGTGCCTGCAATATCGTATGTGAAGTAACCGTATCTCTGACGCTGACCGCCCAATGCGGAAATGTCATAGCCGTTTGCTACCATATCGTCAATGGCAAAGTTCATAAGGTCCTTCATATAGCCCTTGGAACGGTGGTCGGGGTGAACGGCAACGTTACCGATACCCATGCCCTTGATGGTCTTGCCGCATATCTTGATCTCGCAGGGGAACGTACCGATACCTGCAACCATCTTGCCATCCTCAAAGGCAATAACTGCATTCTTTGCGGGCTCCAGCTCAGGCTTGTAAAGCTTGGGCAGGAGGTTCTCAAAATAGCCGTCGTTCTTACCGGAGAATACGATGTTGATCAACTCCATGTATTCGTCATACTGCTCGTAAGTGCCGCGGCTGTAATAAACGTTCTTGTCCATAAATTTTCTCCTTTGAAAATTATATATGTACATATTTTAACAGAATCCGATCTGAATGTCAAGCGCTTTTTGAGTAGGAAAGGAGTATTCCCAAAAATTTTTTTCAAATCACTTGAAAAATAAGGCGACATAATGTATAATATAAGTAATTGCCTTATGGCTGAAAATTTCCATCGAAAGGAAGAATGATATGCGTTCTTATACAGTAAAAAAGGTGGACCATTCCTTTGATTGGTCCAAGATAGAGACCGGAAAGATCAACGTATTTAATTGGGAAAGCTTTAAGGGCTACGACCCCGAGGCGGAGTTCCAGATGGTTCATGACGACAGCAAGATATACCTGAGAATGACAGCGCACAACGACTACCTCAAGGCTCAGTGTACAAAGATCAACGAGTTTGTTTGCAACGACAGCTGCATGGAGGCATTCTTTAACGTGCCGTCCAAGCCCTACGGATACCTGAACCTTGAGTTTAACTGCTTTGGCGTTATGTTTTTGGGCTATGGCGAGTCAAGAGAGAACAGATATACGGTTGACCCTGCTATCGTAAAGAAGTACATTACTATTATCGTTGACAATGACGACGTAGCAGAGGATCAGAGAGGCAGATGGAGCTTTACTGCTATTATCGACAAGGGCATCTGCAACGAGCTTATGGGCGTTGATTTTGAAAGCGGCGAATGCGGCGGTAATTTCTACAAGTGCGGAGAGAGAGCAGTTTCTCACTTTATCTCATGGAACGAGATACAGTCTGCTCACCCTGACTTCCACAGACCTGAATGCTTTGGCAAATTGATTTTTGAATAATATAACAAGGAGATTATTATGGGTATTACGAGAAAGGATTTCGGCGTTGTTGACGGCAAGCCGGTTGATCTTTACACTTTGACAAACAAGAATGGCATGACGGTAAACATCATGACATACGGCGGCGCAATGGTTAACATCCTTGTGCCTGACAGAAACGGCGAATTTGATGACGTTATTCTTGGCTTTGACGACTTAGAGGGCTACGTTGGCCACGACACGTACCAGGGCGCACTTATCGGCAGATACTGCAACAGGATCTACCAGGGCAAGTTTACGCTCAACGGCGTTGACTACCAGCTGCCTGTTAACGAGAGCAACGGCATCAACCACCTCCACGGCGGTCACAAGGGCTACGACAAGAGAGTATGGAACGTTTTGTACGTTGCGGACTATGCGGAGCCGTCTCTGTCCTTGACGCTTACTGATGAGGATGGTATGGAGGGTTACCCCGGCACGGTTGAGGTAAACGTTATTTATACTCTTACGGAGGATAACTCCATCAAGATAGAGTATTATGCAACAACGGATAAGCCCACACCCGTTAACCTTACAAACCATTCATATTTTAACCTGAACGGCTACCATTCCGGCGACATTCTCAACCACAGAGCACAGCTTTATACGGACAAGTTTACTCCTTTTAACGAGGCGTTCTGCCCCACGGGTGAGATCGCTTCCGTAAAGGGCACTCCCTACGACTTTACAGAGCCCAAGTCCATCTACGATGCTGTAAAGCACACAGAGGACGAGCAGATAAGGATCAACCTTGGTGTTGACAACAGCTTCTTCTACGGCAGAAAGGGCATCATGAAGCACTTTGCTACTATCTATGCTCCCGAAAGCGGCAGAATTCTGGATTGCTATTCCGACCAGACGGCTATGCAGTTCTATTGCGGTAACTACCTTAAGGGCACACCCGGCAAGAACGGCTCCAAGCTGAATTACAGAAACGCTCTCTGCCTTGAAACGCAGTACACACCCAATTCTCCCAACAATGATTGGTTGCCTTCCTGCATACTCAACCCCGGCGAGGAGTACCACTTTACAACGATATATAAGTTCAGCCACGACTGATATCAAACAGCAGATACGGTGGCTTCATAAGAATGCTTACTGACATTGGCAGAGGAAAATTTTCCTCTGCCTTTTACGTTAGAATACAGAATGTTTCGTATCTGTTAACTTTATATTTTCTGTCTTGACAAATACCGAATATTGGTATATAATTCTTCTGTTTTAACAAACAATAAAAACAAAAGCAAAGGAGTTTTTTATGGAGGATATTGCACTGGCAGTCTTCGAATGGGTGTGGTTTGTTGCGCTGATCGCATTGATCGTGGTTGCTATTTACCTGTTTGTAAAGCTGTTGAGGTATTGCTTTATTGGCAGGGCAGAGGAGTTGGCGTATGCAGGCAGGTTTTACGATAAGGGGGCGGAGTGCTTCCGATTAAAGCCGGATAAGTCCCAGCTGCAGGACATCCTGACTCTTGCGGGGATATACCTTGGTTACAGAGTGGTCAGCCTTGGGGTGGTGTATGCCATAAAGGTTATATTTGAGCCGGGGTTCAGCTTTTCGTTTGACAGGATACTGTACGAGATAATAAAGTGGGACGCAAACCACTACGTTGGTATTGCGGATAATTGGTACGTGACGGAGGGGGATGCAAGATTCCACATAGTTTTTTATCCCTTGCATCCGATAGTTGTGAGGGTGTTCAGCTATATTTGCCCCAACACAAAGCTGGCGTCGGTATTGGTAAGCAATATATCCTTTATTGGATGCATTGCGGCAATGTATAAGCTTTTGAGGATCGATTTTTCCCGCGATACTGCCAAGACTGCTGTGCTGATGCTGATATTTGTTCCTCACGGATTCTTTTTCTCATTTGGTTTTACGGAATCCCTTTTCCTGCTGTGGTCGTTGTTGTTCTTCCTGATGCTGAGAAAGGAGCAATGGGTGGCGGCGGGCGCATTTGGCTTCTGTGCCGCGCTGACAAAGAATTTTGGACTTGTGTTTGTGGTGCCCTACGGCGTGTGGTTGATAATGCTCGCCTGTAAAAACAAATACAGGGTGTGGGGATTTATCCGACGTCTTTTGCCCGGATTCTTGATATTGGCGGGCTTTGGCGTTTATCTGCTGATAAACAAGGCAGTAACGGGTGATTGGTTTAAGTTTATGGAATACCAGCGTGACCATTGGTATAACCGCCTGACTTGCCCTCTGGAAAATGTCACAAACCATTTGTATTGGTTCTTTGACACGCAGGATATGGGTCACAGATGGTTTTTGTGGTTTGGCAATATATCGTCAATAGCGGTGACGGCAGCCATATTCTTTATAGGTGCAAAAAAACAGCCGTTTATATATTCTATATACACATTGGCTTGTCTGTTCCTCACAATGATGGTAAGCTGGCTGATGAGTGGCCCCAGATATCTGCTGGTGTGCTTCTCGTCCTATATTACTTTGGCGGCAGTATCAAAGGGCAGACCGTGGCTCAAATGGGCGATAATTGCGGTAGAGATAATACTGGGAATGATAGTATTGCTGGGATACATGGGCAACGAATCGATAATGTAATAAAAAGTGCGGAGAATACTTGGTTCTCCGCACTTGGTTTTTATTCGTATTTTGCTCTTGGTCCGCCTATGTATTTGGGTCTTGTGCGCGCCGCCAGTATTCTTGTCTGGCCGATCATATCCAGCGACGGACGGACGGGTACTGCCACCTGACAAAGGTGCATACCTATAAGCGTGCCGCCGATGTCAAGC
>JAGBHJ010000091.1 GCA_017935525.1 Clostridia bacterium
ATAGATGTAAATTTTCTCATTGTATTTTCCTTGCAGAAATTTTGTGAGGCACAGCCTCGGGGCAAGAGTTGGATATAAAATATATTCATACCACTCCGGGGTTTGTCTAGAAATTCATTTGGAGACACTTTTACAGTACGGCACTCGTCTCTATATCACGTGCCGTACCGCGTTATGATACGTTTAATATTGTATCTCACACTTGGTAACAGCATCTGTATCCCACCTTTCTTCCTTTGGTATCATAATTATACCATATAGTTTTCTTTTTGTCAATACAATTTTACAGAATTTATTAAAAATTCTTTTATATTTTTTGCATTATAAAAAAAAACAATTATCACAAATTATAACAAATTTTCATCACATTTCAAAACAAAAAAAACGGAGAACTCATGTTCTCCGTTCAATTCATATCTTATTCAACCCTCACGGCATAACTGTTGGTCTTATGCCGATGGAGTTTTCCTTTGCGTATTCCTCGGCATACGTTCCGGGATTGCACATTATCACAAAGCCCTCCTTGCAGCTTGCAAAGGCGTTTCGCTCGATATAGCTTATGGAGTCGGGCAAACGCACAGCCTCCAGATTAAACATTCTGTCAAATGCCAGCTCGCCTACCCACTCACAGCCGTTCATCAGAGTAACGGTGGTGATGTCCTGTCTGTCAAAGAAAGCACCGCCTGCAATGCCCTTTATAAATGAAGGCACCACAATGTCCCCCGATCCGTAGTGACGGATCAGTATGCCATTGATAGAAACCATGTTGTTTTCATCAACGCCCGTCATATTCTCAAACAGCGTGCCACGGAAAGCATTTGCACCAACGTACGTTATGCTTTTTTCGTCAGCAAAGACTATCTCCTCCAAGCCGCCGCAATTATAGAAGCATTCCTTGCCAATGGCAGTCACCGTTTGCGGTACCCATATACTTACGATATCGCAGCCGATAAAGCAGCCCTCGCCCAGCTCTGTCACGTACATACTGCCAACCATGGAGGGAATCGCCACGTGGAGCCGGTTGCCCGTGTACTTTGTCAGCACTACCTTGCCGTCCTTGATCTCATACTCAAAGGGGATCAGAAGCTCCTCTGTTGCAAAGCCGTTTTTGTCAACGTAGGTCTTTGCCCAGGAATCCTTGCCCACAACAAACGTTGCAGTAACGTCTTTGTCAAAGCAGTCTGCGTCAATCTTTGTTACGGAATCGGGAATAATTATCTTTTCCAGACCCGTCGCCCCTGCAAACGACTGCCAGCCTATCGCCTTGCAGGATGAGTTTACAGTTACGGACTTGATCACGGTATTGCCGTAGAACACTCTGCCCGCAACTGACTCTATGCCATTGCTGAACACCGCATTTTCTCCGCCGCTGTACGCCACCAGAATGCCGTTGATAACAAACATACCGTTTTCGTCAGCCAGCTTTGCCACCGCGCCGCAATCAGTAAACACGCCGTAGCCTATGGTGGTGATGAGGGATTTGTCGCCAAAGAGTATGCTTTCCATGTTCTTTGTGCCTGCAAACGCCTCGTTGCCAATGGACTTTACTCCTGCGGCAATATAAACGGACTTGACGTTCAGGTCATCCTTAAAGCAAACCTCGTCTATTGCAACCACGGGCATTCCGCCGATGTGGTAGGGCACTATCACGTGCACCTCCGTGCCAATGTACTTTGTAAGAATTACGTTGCCGTTTTCTATCAGATAACGCCATTCGTAGTCCTCGGAGTCAACTATCTCATACTTGTAGCCGTTTTTAACTGCGTAGGTCTCCGCATAGGAGCCTGCATTGCACTTAAAGTATATTCTCTTGTCGGAAATAAGATTTTCGCCCAGGCTTTCAACGGAATTGGGGATCAATATCCACTTTGCACTCCATATTCCCGCAAAAGCACCTGCGTCGATTATCTTGCAGCCGTTGTTTACCGTGATGGTGTTGACGGGTCTGCCCTCAAACACGCCGCTGACAACCTGCTTTACACCGGAGGGCAGCACTATGTCGCCCTTTACCGTACAACGGATAAGTATTCCGCCTATAACGCTGAAGCCGTTATTGTCCAGATTGAGCCTCAGCTCAAACTTTGTGCCCACAAACGCAGTTCTGTCAACGTAGCTTATATTGCTCTCATTCTCAAACACCACCGTCTCCAGCTGTGCGCCAAAGCCTGCCGCCTTGATGGTGGTTACGGAGCCGGGGATATATACCATAACGGGCTTCTTGCCCTCAAAGCATCCAACGCCTATGGCAGTAACCTTGTAGCCGTTGACAAATCCGGGGATTATTATCTCCGTGCTGCTGCCGAGGTATTTTTCCAGCATTACGCCGCCTGCGCCGTTTTCGCCTATAAGGGAATACTCGTACTCAACCGTACTGTTTTCGCAGGCAAAGCCGTATTCCTCTGCAAGCTCCGTCACAAACGAGTTTCCGTAGCCCTTCAGCACCGTGTTCTTATTGCTCTTGTCAAACGCCTTTGCCTCTGCAGACACAACGCTTTCGGGGATGAACACCCATTCCAAAGATGTCGCACCTGCAAAAGCATCCTTGCGGATCTCTTTACAGCCCTCGTTGATGGTAACGGAGAGTATCTCCGCCGAGGAGAACACGTTATCCGCCACAGTTCTTACGTAATACGGCAGTACCACGTGGCCCGTGGCCTTACAACTGATAAGCGTGCCGTTCAACACTATAAGTCCGTCCTCACCAACGGCAGACTCAATATACTGCGTGCCGTAGAATGCGCGGTTACCAACAAATTCAATTGCAGAGACGTTCTCAAACGTAACCGTTTTTAACGTCGCCACATCCTCAAAAGCGCCTGCGTAAATATGTGTGACGCTTGAAGGAATATATACGGATTCCAGCTTGCGACCGTAGAAGCAAGCATCACCGATAGCCGTTACGATGTAGCCGTGTATCAGCTTGGGGATAACAACGTCTGTCTCGTCCCCCAAATAAGCGGTGATAGTCACCTTGCCGTCCTTTACGTCGTACATCCAGCCGTCATATTCGCATATAACGTATATACAGCCGTATTTCTTTGCGTATTCCTGAGCATAGGAGTTGCCGTGGCAGTTTATCACAGCCTTGTCGGATGAATCAGTAATAAAATCACCGATGGACGTAACGCTGTCGGGAATATATACGTATTCCAGCTTTTCGCAAAGGCTGAACGCTCTTGCGCCAATGGATACGCATCCGATGGGCAGAGTTATCTTTGTGACGTCGGAGCCATAAAACAGCCTTTCCGTTATTACCTCAACTGACTCGTCTACCACCACCTCGCCGCTGCCCACAAAGCCTGCGGCAAACTTGCCTATTATAAGCACGCCGTTGTCATCAACGTTTTGTGCCTCGTACGCCGTACCCTTAAATGCCTGAGCTCCTATGTAGGTCAGCTTGTTTACGTTTTCAAAGGTGACTCTTTCCAGTCTGTCCAGCTTGTACGCAAACATATCGTGTATCTTTGTGACGGTGGCGGGAATTATTATCTCCGTTATGGTGCTGTTTCTGATGGACATCAGCTCCGTGACCTTGTAGCCGTCTATTTCCGCAGGCAC
>JAGBHJ010000092.1 GCA_017935525.1 Clostridia bacterium
AAAAGCTCTGCTTTGTCGTTATAGCCCTTTTCTTCATACAGCTTGATCGCATCCTCTCTGGGTAAGATCTGCTTTTCAAATCTGATATTCTGCTTTATGACAAAGCGCATCTCCTCCTCGATGGCACGCAGCTTTTCCGTATCAAGCTCGATACCGTCGATCTCGCAATATTGACCCTTTGAAATGCCGTACATAAATCTGATATGTGCGTTGGGGTAAAGCCTGTTTACCGCCATTATAAAGACGAACTTGAGCGTTCTGAAATAGATCCTCACACCGTCCTCGCTTGTCAGATCAACAGGCTCAACAACACAGTCGTAGTCGATGACCTTGATCAGATCGTAAACTCGTCCGTCGACCCTTGCCGCAACAGCATATTTGTCGTGCTTTTCGCGCAAGATCTCTTCCAACGAGCGTTGTGAATGAAATTCATACTTTTTGCCGTTAATTGTGACAGTAAACATATTCAATACCTCTTTTCTTCTTATATTTTACGCGTTCATACCTGCAATATACCCGGTAGAAAACGCAATTTGTAAATTAAAGCCTCCCGTGTAGGCATCAACGTCTATTATCTCTCCTGCAAAAAACAGTCCGCTTATTATCTTTGACTCCATAGTTGAGGGCTTTATCTGCTTGACAGAAACTCCGCCCGACGTCACTATCGCCTCTGCTATGGGGCGAGTGCCCTTGACCTCAAATGTAAAATGCTTCAGCGCGTCAATAAGTGCGTGTCTGTCCTGCCTTGTGATCTGGTTTATCTTTTTCTCCTTTGGGATATTACAATACTGCGCAATATGGGGGATCATCTTTGAGGGCAAAAGATCCGTCAGAGCGTTTACAAAATCCTTGTTGCTGTACCGTTCAAAATCCCTTCTTATTCTTTCCTCCAGCTTTTCTTCACTGAGGGCGGGCTTAAGATCCAGTTCTATGAGCTTTCCTCCGATGTTTCTGACAAAAGCCGATGCGGAAAGCACCATGGGACCCGTTATACCAAAGTGAGTGAACATCATCTCGCCAAAATCCTCATAGAGCACCTTGCCGCTTTGCTTATCCTTGACCTTTAATCCCGTATTCTTTAAGGAAAGTCCCTGCATCTCGCAAAGTCTTCTGTCAACCACCTCCAAGGGCACCAGCGACGGCTTTGGGGGGATAATGTCGTGCCCCAAGTCCTTTGCAATGGTGTAACCATCACCGGTGGAGCCTGTCAAGGGGTAGGATTTTCCGCCCGTTGCGAGTATCACGGAGTCACAGGGTAACATCTTGCCACCCTCCGTCAAAACACCGCAAACGCCATTTTCGTCCGTCTTGATACCGACTGCTCTTGCCGTGATGATCTCAACCCCCTGGGTCTTCATAGCCTTAATAAGTGCATTCTGTATGTCCTGGGATCTGTCAGACTCGGGAAAGATCCTGCCGCCTCGTTCTTCCTTCAGCTTGACGCCTCTGTTTTCAA
Organism: Clostridia bacterium; assembly: GCA_017935525.1. Classification (GTDB taxonomy): domain Bacteria; phylum Bacillota; class Clostridia; order HGM11327; family HGM11327; genus SIG351. The sequence continues at coordinate 1,457 of JAGBHJ010000092.1, forward strand.
AAAACTCCATCAGCTGATGATTGTCAAACGCCTTCAATGCGCTGTACATGAACCTTGCATTTACGGGGATGTTGGCAATAAAGCCCTCCATGTCGCAGGAATTTGTAAGGTTGCATCTGCCCTTACCCGTTATAAGGTGCTTTTTGCCCAGAATATCGTTTCTTTCCAGCAAAGTCACGCTGCTGCCGTTTTTGGCGGCGGTTATTGCCGCCATCATGCCCGCAGGGCCACCGCCGATAACAATTACCTTATGCATTACCGTACACCACTTTGCCGCCTATAATGGTTGCGGAAACGTTTATATCATCGTCAAATATTACGATGTCCGCATCCTTGCCCTTGGCGATGCTTCCCTTTTGGTTGTCAACGCCGATTATTCTTGACGGCGTAAGCGTTGCCATTCTGACTGCATCCACCAGCTTGACCTCCGCCAGCTTATACATATTACGAACCAGCCTGTCCGTTGTTGCAACACTTCCCGCAAAGGACTGTCTGTCAGGGAGCTTTGCAACGCCGTCCTCAACAATTACCTTAAGTCCATTCTTTTTACTGCCCAAGATACTTTCTGTCACGTCCTGGCCTGCGGCGTTTGTGGCATCCGTCACAAGGGCGATCCTGTCGGCACCCTTGATCTTGTATATCAGCTGGAGCAATGCCTTTGGCAGGTGGCATCCGTCAGCAATGATCTCAACCGTCAGGTCGTCAATAAGGAATGCGCTTTCCACAACACCTGCAAAGCGATAGGAATTAACACGGAAAACGCCGGTCATGCCCGAATACAGATGTGTAACGTGTCTGTAACCCGCCTCATATCCCTTTAACACCTTATCATAATCGGCATTTGTATGTGCAATGGATGCTACTATGCCTCTCTGCTTTAAGAAAGAGGCAAATTCAGGCGCACCCTCCAGCTCGGGAGCTGAGCACCACATCTTGATGCTCTTGCCGTAATTATCATACACGTAATTGTATTCCTCCGACTTTGGCGGTGTGATGTACTCGGGGTTCTGTGCGCCGCACTGCTCAAGGGAAAAATACGGGCCTTCAAGATTAAAGCCCAGCATATTTGCGCCATCAGTATTTGCGGCGCAGGCATCGTCAAACACAGCCAACGCCTGCTTAAGCTCCTCAAACGTACAAGCAAGTGTCGTAGGCAACAGCGAGGTAGTACCGTGCTGTGCGTGTGCTCTCGCAACACCGACAAACGACTCTACGTCGCCGTCCATAAAGGAATAGCCACCGCCGCCGTGAACGTGTATATCCACAAAGCCGGGAGCAACGTATTTGCCCTTGGCGTCAATTATCTCCATTCCGCAGGTACACTCACCCTTCGGCAGAATGTCCTTTATTTTGCCATCCTCCAGCACAAGAATGCTGTTGTCATCTATTCTGTTGGGAAATATCAATCTTCCGTTTATAATTGCAGTCTTCATCCGTACCTCTCAAATAACCTCATCTATATGGAGCCTTACTCCGTTTTTGCGCAGTCTTTCCTGTAATTTTGCCACATCCGCCGTTGTAAAGTCGTCAAACATTGCCGCCGCAACGCCTGCCGCCTCACCCGTCACCGCACACACGGGTATAACTCTTGTTACGTCCCACATTTCGTCAGTTGCGGAGATGTTTCGTCCTGCCGTTATAAGATTCTTAACGTTATTGCCGTGCAAGCAACCAAAGGGCAATTCAAACACGGGACCTCTTTTCCTCCAATCGGGGAAAACACCTACGCTGGTATCCTGATGCATTCTGTCCTTGTAGCCAACGGTAGCCTTGCCGCATATGCGCCTCGTCATCCTCATCAACGGGATCGTAGGGTACAATGTAGGCACTGCCGTGGGGTCCTTTTGCCTTACCTCCATGTCATTTTCGTAGCAGACCTGGCGTGTCAATGACATTGCATTGCTGAGCTCATCGGCGTCGAGTCCGCTGAATTTATGCACGGTGTTGACCTTGACAGGATCCAGCAAAGCATTGTACGGCTCAGATTTGGGCACGAGCCTAACGCCCTTTTCTGCCGTGTATCTGTAATGCCACATTGAAAGCACGTTACCCGGCGAATAAACAGCCGTAGCCTCATCTGCCAGCTTGCAAACGTCAGCATCACCCGTGGAGTCCACCACAGTCTTGACTGCGATAGCCGATCTGCCCGATTTGTTCTCGATTATTACGGAAGTGATCCTGTCATCCTCTTTTGTGACAGCGGTAACGGTTGTGGCGTAGAGGATCTTGACGCCCTCGCTCAACAGCAGCCTTTCCGCCTCTGCGGCAAACGCCATAGGATTATACTGCACCTGAAACCTGAGCTTGCCCTTTGATGCGGCTTCATAATCCCTCGCCAACCAGTCAGCAGGGTGCTCCTTTTGATTTTCGGACATACCTTTTTTGACAGAAAGCCTCAACAGCTCCTCACCTATGCCATATATTATCTGATGCCCCATACCGTCACATATCGGCAGGTACACCGTCACAATACCAAGGGTAGCAAGACCTCCCAATGTGTATTCTCTGTCTATAAGCAAAACGTCTGCCCCTGCACGCCTTGCAGCAAGAGCCGCCGCAATGCCGGCAACGCCACCGCCACACACAAGGACATCGCAATTATGTGATACTTCAAGCCGTCTTGCAGGCTCAATTACATATTCCATATTTCATCCTCCGCAAAAGAATTTCTTCTTTTTCTGTTTATATTATAACATTTCTTGTCTACAATGTCAAATATTTTATAAAAAATAATAAAACTTTTTCACTCTATTAACAATTAAGCACTACCATTTTCTGTGACAATTATCTATAAACGCATCAAACAATGCCAAAAGTCCCTCATCTCGCTCGGGATGGAACTGCACTCCCCACACCTTGCCGTCCCATGTGCTTACAGCTTCAATAACGCCGTCTTCCGCCACAGCGTCAACACCTATGCCCCTGCCAAGCTCGCCGCACGCCTGATGATGGAACGAATTGGTATGTATCCTCCTGCCAAATGTCTTATAAAGCGGACTGCCGTGTGATGCGGTTATCCAATGTTCACAGTCCTCATGCCCGTCAATGTGCGGAATTAGCTTGCCACCGTGGGCAACGTTTATAAGCTGGCATCCCCTGCATATTCCGAGTACGGAAAGACCCTTTTCCCTTGCTATTCTGTATGATAAAAGCTCGTATTTGTCCCTTTCGTCATCAACGTTGCGGTCATTTTGGGTATTTTCGCCGTATATTTTGGCGTTTATGTCCCCACCACCCACAAAAACTACTCCGTCAGAGTATTCAAAAGCCTCTCTTGCCAGCTTTATGTCGGGCGGTATCAGTATGGGTATCGCCCCTGCTTTTCTTATCGCCTCCACGTAAGTCGGCGGAACAAATACCACCCCATCCCTCACAAAGCACATCAGCGCTATTTTTGTTTCCATACAGCACCTCCTTGTATCTTCTGTTTAACAGAATATGTCGAAAGGAATATTTTGTTGTCAAAAATCAAATTTTCTATTGACTTTTTCAGACGTTTTATTTATAATAGTTGTAAATACGAGAAGTGTGTGAGCAATATGAGCAAGCTGGCAGATAAAATTAACATTGATGAAAAATATTCACAAATCATACCTTGCAACAGAGCCTTTGTCCTTGGTGAGGGTAATGTGGATTCACCCATAGTATTTATCGGCGAGGCACCCGGTGGCGAAGAGGAAAAGCTCTTGCACCCATTTGTGGGCAAGGCAGGAAAAAACCTCAACGAATTCCTTGATGAAATACATCTGTTAAGGCAGGACGTTTATATCACAAATGCCGTTAAATTCCGCCCCACAAAGGAAAACCCGGCCACAAAGCGGGAAAGTAACCGTACCCCCACCACCGCAGAAATACTTTTGTACCGTGATTGGCTCATTGAGGAGCTTAAGGTGATCTCCCCCAAGCTGGTGGTAACTCTGGGCAACACGCCCTTGTTCTCTTTGACGGGAGACAAAGAGCTTAAAATAACAGCTTGCCACGGTCAGCTTCTGGAACACAGTCTTGACGGCGTCAGCTTTAAGCTAATGCCATTTTACCACCCTGCGGCGATAATATATCGCAGAGAGCTGGCAGATGTGTTCCGTCAGGATATGCAACAGTTAGGCAGGATATACGCCCAATTGGACGTATGACCAAATACATATCAGTACTTAATTCTGTTTGCATCGGCAATAAAGCATCAGATGCAGAGTTGACAGAAAATAATATCATACACATTAAGACAGGAGGCAATTATGAAAGAATTGACATCCACCGTGAGGATCAGCGGAAGACCCATCACAGACTATGTGATCGTAACTGCGTCCTCCCCCACATCAACGGAGACCTACTCCGCAGAAAACTTAAAGAAGTATCTCGACCTGGCACTTGATGCAGACTTTGCAGTCATCAACGATACCCAGCCCAAGGGCGAATACGAGATCCTTGTGGGCGTTACAAACAGACGTCCCAGAAATCCGGAGCTTCAGTCCGAGGAGATAGAGATCTGCGCCACAACGGGACAGCTTTCTATCTGCGGCGGTGACGACAGAGGAACGTTCTATGCAGTTCTTGCATTTTTGGAAAGCTATATCGGATGGCGTTGGTTTGGCGCCGATACGGAGGTTTTGCGTCCCCAGGCGGCAAGAGAGATATTCGCAGGCGAGGTGGTAAGACGTAAGCCTTTCTTTGAGTACAGAAACGCTATGTTCTTTGATGCCACAAGAAATTCCGAATTTAAGACGAAGATCTCAATGAACACCTCCATTTCCGAAGATATAAAAGCAAAAACAGGCGGCTCAGTTGACTATTCGGGCTTTGTGCACACATTCACTTACCTTTTGCCGGAAAAGGAGTATTTTGAAACTCATCCCGAGTATTACGCATTGCGCGATGGAGTAAGAAAGCCCACTCAGCCCTGTCTTTCCAATCCCGATGTGCTGGAGATAGTAACAAAGAACGCCCTCGAGACCCTGAGAAAGAACAAGCAGGCATTTATTTCCATTTCCCAGAATGATAATCAGGCTTACTGCCAGTGTGAGAAGTGCCGCGCTATTGACGAGGAGGAAGGTTCCCCCTCAGGTATCCTGCTTCGCTTTGTTAACAAGGTAGCTGAGGCTATCGAAAAGGAATTCCCCGACGTTTTGGTGGATACTCTTGCATATCAGTACACAAGAGCACTACCAAAGATCACCCGTCCCCGTCACAACGTGATGATCAGACTTTGCTCCATTGAATGTTGCTTCCGTCATCCGCTTTATGATGAGCAGTGTGAGGCAAACCAAAGATTCTGCAAGGATATAAATGATTGGAGCTCTATTTGTGACCGTATTTACGTGTGGGATTACTGCACAAACTTCTGTCACTATTCCATGGCACAGCCCAACTACAATATACTCCGTGAGAACATCAAGTATTACGCACAGCATAACGTAGTGGGTATGCTCTCCCAGGGTAATTACAACGGCAAGGGTGCTGATCTTAACGAATTCAAGTCATACATCCTCTCCAAGCTTTATTGGAACCCCTTTATGAGCGATGCTGAATACGAATATCACATCACAGACTTCCTTGAGGGCTTCTACGGCAAGGGCTGGCGGTATATCCGCAAGTACATGGATATTCTGCTTGAGGAAACTGCGGATAAGCACTTTGGTTGCTTCTGCTCCGCTGTCGGTAATTACGAGCGAGTTTACGACAGAATGGACGAGATTCTTGAATTGTTCGACAAGGCATATGAGCTTGCAGAGGGTATACAAAAGGATCACGTTAAGCTGGCAAGACTTTCCGCCATCAACATCAAGCTGCAGATACTCAATACAAAGGAATTTGCAGAGGGTAGCCCCGAAAAGGCAGATCGCATAGCACAGAAGGTCGCTTATTACGACGAATGTAAGTCCTTTGGCCTGCGTCCCATGGAATGGCGCCCCTTCTCTGACGACAATGAGGAGAACCTTGTAAACGGTTGTCTGTAATATATGGAGTAAAAGCTTATCAATGAAAAAAGAGATCAGAATATCGGGCAGATCTATCGGGGATTACGTTATCGTGATCCCCGCAAACGCCCTTGAGGTGGAAAGATATGCCGCAGATGAATTAAAAAAATATATTGACATTGCATGCGGAACGGACATTGCCATCAAAATTGACAGCGAGCCCGTGTCCGACTGTGAGATACTCGTGGGCGAAACGTCACGCCGTCCAAAGGACCCTTCTCTTGAGGAGGAGGAATACGAGATAGCCGCAACAAAGGGACAGCTGTCCATATGCGGTGGTAAAGGCAGGGGCACGCTTTACGGTGTTTACACTTATCTTGAGAAGTATCTGGGCTGGCGTTGGTTCAGCATAGACACAGAGCTTGTGCGAGAGGAGGCAGCCCGAGAGATATGGGCAGGCGAGGTCTTCAGACAAAAGCCCTACTACGAATACAGAAACTGTATGTTCAACGAAGCGCAGGCAAGTCACGAGCTGAAGGCAAAGCTTAAGTTCAATACCGCCATCGGTAAAAAAAGCTCCGAAAAACTTGGCGGAAGCGTTGAATACTGCTTACCCGTTCATACATTCAACAGACTCTGCCCTCCAAAGGTGTATTTTGAGGAGCATCCCGAGTATTACGCCCTCCGCGATGGAGAAAGAAAGCCAACACAGCTGTGCCTTTCCAACCCCGACGTGTTAAAGATCGTAACGGAAAATGCATTGGAGGAATTGAGAAAAAACAAACAGCATTTTATCTCGATTTCCCAGAACGATAACGTTGACTATTGTCAATGCGAAAAATGCCGTGCTGTTGACGAGGAGGAAGGCTCTCCCTCCGGAATTCTTCTCCGTTTTGTAAACAAGGTGGCAGAGGAAATAGAAAAGGAATTCCCCGACGTCAAGGTTGACACCCTCGCATACACTTACACAAGAGCAT
>JAGBHJ010000093.1 GCA_017935525.1 Clostridia bacterium
CAAGCCGAAGGTGGATTCGAGCGTTGTTAAGCTGTCGCTCTATTCGCCTGCAAAATATACGCCCGAGCAGATCGAAAAGACGTCTAAAGTCATAAAGGCGGCGTTCTCTATGAGGCGAAAGACCCTTGTAAACACCCTTATGTCGCTCGGCGGCACGCAGTACGATACGAAAGAGAAGCTGACTTCCCTTATGACAGAGATGTTCGGAAAACCTACGGTACGCGGCGAGGAGCTTTCGACACAGCAGTTCGTGGAGCTGGCGGAAAGGTTATATCAATAAGTATTATAGGCGTTATGAAAAAACGCTCCGTGTCAAAAAAGGCTCTCCCTTAGAGCGTCACTCTAAAGGACAGTTTTCAGTAATACGGTATATCTCGAAAGGGATATGCCGTATTTTGTATTTGTGTTCACAAATGCAGTGCTTGTCAGGAAAAGAAGACGAACTTTCGGAGCATACAAAACAAGCCTTCCCCAGTGGGGGAAGGTGGCAGCCGAAGGCTGACGGATGAGGTGTCATAAGTTCAAATCAACTCCTCATCCACCGCTATCGCGGTCCCCCTTCTCCCGCAGGAGAAGGCTCATTACCACCCGACAGTATACCTAAAAGGTGTAACACACTATACCTTGCAGAGCAAGACGTGTGAAAAGGAGTACGAACAAATCGTCCGTACTCCTTTTGATATCGGCAGATAAAACCTGCTTTATGGAAGTCGCCCCTTGGGGTGCACTTCCTTACGGAGTTCGCCTTGTCCTCGGGCTATGTGTTTTATTTGATGGTTTCCAGCTTGATGGTGTTGGTGTTACCGGGGGCGCCGTTCATCTGACCGCCTGTCAGCACCACGTTGTCACCCGATTGCAGGTTATATACCTTCTTTGCCTGCTTGAGTGACTGGTAAAACATTACCTCGATGGAATTGTATTCCTCGCAGAGGATGGGGGTCACGCCCCAGCTGAGGTTAAGCTGACGCCATGCTCTTTGAGAGGTGGTTGTCCCCAGAATATCCACGGGGCAACGGAAGCGGCTGACCATTCGTGCTGTCTGTCCGCTGATGGAGTTGACTACTATGCACTTGGCATCAACGTCAATAGCCATAGCGCAGGTGGCGTGGGATATTGCGTCTATGTTGTTGCGGATCTTGAAATCCGTGGAGTGGAACCATTGCTTGTAATCAATACCCTGCTCTGTAAACCTTGCCACGTCTGCCATGGACTTTAATGCCTGGACGGGGTACTTACCTGCGGCAGTTTCTCCCGAAAGCATAAGTGCGGAAGCACCGTCGTAAACTGCGTTGGCAATGTCGGAGATCTCCGCCCTTGTGGGTCTGGGATTATGTATCATGGACTCCAGCATTTCTGTGGCGGTAATAACTCTCTTGCCCAGCAGTCGGCATTTTTTAATAAGGTATTTCTGTACCGAGGGCACCTCTACAAAGGGTATCTCAACGCCAAGATCACCCCTTGCAACCATTATTCCGTCGGCAATGCTGCAAATGTCCTCTATATTGTCAACGCCTGCGCGGTTTTCTATCTTTGCGATGACGTTGATGTCAGCACCGCCGTTGTCGTCCAAAAATTTGCGTAAGGTCTGTATATCATCCTTTGTGGACACGAATGATGCGGCAACAAAGTCGACGTCGTTTTCTATGCCGAACAAAAGGTCTGCCTTATCCTGACAGCTGAGAAATTCCTGGTGAAGAAGCTTGTTGGGGAAGTTCATACTCTTTCTGTCGGATATTTCGCCCCCTGCGATAACCGTACAATGGGCGTTTGTGCCCTGGATGCTGTCAACTCGGAATATAACAAGCCCGTTGTTGACCAGTATTCTGTCGCCTACCGAAAGGTCGTCAATAAGGTTCTTGTAGGAAACGGATACTCTTGTGTTATCACCCTCAACGTCGTCAGTGGTAAACGTAAAGCTGTCGCCGTCCTTTAGTGTCACCTTTTTGTCCTTAAATGTCTTTATTCTGTATTCGGGACCCTTTGTGTCCAGCATAATGGCAATGGGCAAATTCATCTTTTCCCTTACTGATTTTATAAGGGCGATGGTCTGCTTGTGCTCTTGATGTGTGCCGTGGGAAAAATTCAGCCTTGCAACGTTCATACCCTCCATACAAAGACGGGTCAACGTTTCCTCATTATTGCAGGCAGGGCCGATGGTGCATATTATTTTTGTCTTTCTCATAACAGCCTCCCAAAGTATCAAAGAATGTCACTGACAAGTACTCTTGTTTTGTTCTTTGATGCGATCGGAGCGTATTTTTGCGTACTGCCCATGTATATTACTTCCTTGCCGTCCTCGTTTTGTATGGGGTATATGGACCATACTCTGGTGCTGTCGTAATCCATAAGGAATGTGAGAGTCGTGTTTTTGTCAATGCGCTTGTATTCCTTTGTAAAGAACTCGTATGCAATGTATTCCTTGTCACCCAGCTCGGGAATTCCGCCAAAGTTGACCTTTGCGACGCATTCGGCAGGATTAAAATTCAATGCTGCCAAAGCAAAGCAGTCCCCACTCTTGTTCCAGACGTTAAGACTCTTGCCGCTTGTGAGGGGCTCCGTATATATGCAGTCGGAGGTAGGCTGGAGCGCTGCGTCGCAACGCATTACGGTGCCGTCATCCTCAACGGTGGGAAGTATGAATGTGGGATCGGTTACACCGGTGCCGTCACTAAAATATACGGGTCCGCCGCTGATGGCTCTTGTGACGCCGTTCATTACTGCCGCGGAGTGCTTTGACCACCACATATCGTAGTCGCAAATGTACATCTTTCTGTGCCAGAGTCCGTTATAAATATTTTCTCTGAGCTGCTTGTGGATAGCACCGGGGCTGCCTACGAAGAAGTCGTCGCTGTTTCGGGAAACTGCTGTGGTGGGACGGGCAAATATGTTTTCCGTGTTCATGCCCATGCAGTTGATCATAGCGCCGCCAAAATGCTTGCAAACGGAGCGCTCGATTGCCTTATGTGCGATCCTGCAGGCTCTTGATGAAGGCATCATGCCCGTTATCATGCCGTGCCAACCGCTTTGATTGTCCACCTTAACAAAATCAACGCCCTGCTCCTTAAGGTATGAATGCCATGCATCCCAAAATCTGAATGCCTTGTCCTCGTCAAGGGCGGGGACAACAAAGCCTGCGGGGGTGGTTACCAGATTTTCCTTCTGGCTTTCGTAAAGGGGACTGTTGGGGTCAATGCCGTCCCAATAGCCGTTGAACGTATGCCAAACGCCTACGTATTTAATGCCGTATTCGTTCTTGATGCGGTCGATACAGCCCTTGAGTCCGTTGGGGAATTTTTCCTTGTCAGCGGCAAAGTCAGCCAGCATTACGTCAGTTGAGGTTGACCAGCCGTCGTCAATAAGTACCCAATGGATGGGGATGTTCTTTTCCTTTAATTCGTCCAGCTTTGTGAATATCTTTTCCGCGCTGACGCCTCTTGCAAATGCGTCCCACGTACACCAGCCCAAATGCTCAAACATTTCGGGCATAACTCTTTCATCTGCCAGGGGGACCTGTATAGCGCCCTGCTCCCTTGCAAAGCGGAATACCTTGTCGATGGCGTTTTCTGCGCAATCAGCCTTGGCAATTGCCAAAAGGTTGCCTGAAGCCTTTGCGAGACCGCAGGTATCCGAAATAACGTGGGCACCGTTGCCGTCAAACTCGCAACGGAAGTCGTTGCCGCAAAGTGCCAACAGACAATAGTGGACACCGTCCTTGTTTATTAGCAAAAGCGAGGTCTTGGACGGGATGCCCTTGATATTATCCGTAAACTCAGGGAATGTCCAGTATGAGCCGCGAAGGTAAATTGCCATTATCCTTGCATTGCTGATATCGGCAAAGGGCAGATTGATGGCGTTTTCCGGCGCCAGCTGGTATGAAGTGCGGAATTCCGTCTGAACGTTTATGGCAACGTTCAAAAGAAGCGCCTCGTCATTACCCGTTACGTCAAGCGTGAGGGACTTGTACTCTCCGTGGTTGTACGTGCATCTGATGCCGTTGGTAATGGGGGATTCCTCGTAGGAGCTTACCTCTCCGCGAGTGTTGTGGCTTTGCTCCACAGTAATGCGGAGGCTATCAAAAATGTTGCTTTTTATGAAGCTGTAAAAATTCTGCATATATGATCGACCTTTCGTGTTGATATGCTTTGATGGACAATATGGTGATATAAAACCAAATTACCCCATATTATCATGTTAATTATACCACATTTGCAATGGTTTGGCAAGGGAAATAATTTATCGGTACTGGGTAAAAATTTTTTGGAAAAATGCAAGAATTACTATTTACTTTTGAATGCGAATGTGGTATAATATTATATCGGAGTGAAAGGAGAAAACATTCATATGAATGAGATAAAATATTTTGACCATGCGGCTACTACGCCGCTTTCAAGAGAAGTGCTTGATGCGATGATGCCTTGGTTGACGGACAATTTCGGCAATGCGTCATCCGTTTACAGCATAGGAAGAACAGCTCGCGCTGCGGTTGACGAGGCGAGAGCACAGGTTGCAAAGGCTATCAATGCAAAGGAAAAGGAGATATACTTTACCGCTGGCGGCTCCGAGGGTGACAATACTCTCATCAAGGGCGTTGCTATGGCAAAGAGAGCAAAGGGCAATCACATTATTACGTCAAAGATAGAGCACCCTGCGGTGCTTGAGACCTGCAAGCAGTTGGAAAAGGAAGGCTTTGAGGTTACTTATCTTGAGGTAAACGGCGAGGGTAAGATCAGCATTGACGATCTTAAGGCTGCCATCAAGCCCGAAACTGTACTTATCACCATCATGTTTGCAAATAACGAGATCGGCTCCATACAGCCCATTGCAGAGATAGGTGCTATTGCAAGGGAGCATAAGATACTGTTCCATACGGACGCTGTTCAGGCTGTGGGTAACGTTCCCGTTGACGTAAAGGCTATGAATATAGACCTTTTGTCAATGTCTGCTCATAAGTTCTACGGTCCCAAGGGCGTTGGTGCCATGTATATCCGCACGGGCGTTGTGGTGGACAAGCTTATTGCAGGCGGTCACCAGGAAAAGGGCAAGCGCGCAGGCACAGAAAACGTGGCAGGCATCGTGGGTATGGGCAAGGCGATAGAGCTTGCTTGTGAGAATATGGCAGAAAATTCCGCAAGGATCACGGAGCTGAGGGATTACTACCTTGCACAGGTTGAGGAGAAGGTTCCTTACATCCGTATCAACAGCGGCAAGGAGGGCTTCCTCCCCGGCACGGCAAACGTATCCTTTAAGTACATTGAGGGCGAGTCTTTGCTGTTTATGCTGGATATGAAGGGTATATGCGCATCCAGCGGTAGTGCTTGCACGTCGGGATCCTTGGATCCGTCACACGTTCTGCTTGCTATCGGCGTACCGGTAGAGGTGGCACACGGTTCATTGAGAATATCCATAGGCAAGAGCAACACAAAGGAGGATATCGATTTCTTGGTGGATACTCTTGTTAACGTGGTTGAAAAGCTGAGGGCAATGTCCCCCTTGTATGAGGATTTCCTCAACGGAAAGTATATTATCTGATAAAAGAAAGGAAGTTTGGTTATGTACACAGAAAAGGTTATAGATCATTTTACAAACCCCAGAAACGTGGGTGAGCTTGAGGATGCAAACGCAGTAGGCCAGGTGGGCAATCCCGTTTGCGGTGACATCATGAAGATGTACCTCAAGATAGAGAACGACGTGATAGTTGATGCAAAGTTCAAGACGTTTGGCTGCTGCGCGGCTATTGCAACAAGCAGTGTTGCTACGATCCTTGTAAAGGGCATGACGATCGAGCAGGCTCTCCAGCTTAAGAACAAGCAGGTGGTTGACGAGCTGGGCGGACTTCCTCCCCAGAAGCTCCATTGCTCCGTTTTGGCAGAGGAGGCAATCAGAAAGGCGCTTGCCGACTATTACATCAGAGGCGGCATGGATGAGGAAGAAGCTAACAAGCTTTGCGGCGTAGAGGAATCAGCCTGCGACCATTGCGAAGCTCACGAGCATTGATATGGAAAATTCAAGACGTAAGGTTTTGGTAGGGGTCAGCGGCGGAGTGGATAGCTCCGTTGCTGTTCTTTTATTAAAGCAAAAAGGCTTTGAGGTGATAGGCGTCACCATGAAGCTGTGGCGGGACGAGGATTTCTGTACGGAAAACACCTCCGACGGCGTTGAGGATGCACGGCAGATGTGCCAAAGACTTGGCATAGAGCACCACGTGGTGGATCTTTCCCGAGAGTTCAAAAAATACGTTGTGGACGATTTTGTGGCTACATATGCCGACTGCAAGACACCCAATCCTTGTATTGAGTGCAACCGCCACTTAAAGTTTGGTGCGTTGATGGACTATGCGGACAGCATAGGCGCATATTACGTTGCAACGGGGCACTATGCAAGGGTTGAGTATGACGATGACTACGGCAGACGGGTGATAAAAAAGTCTGCGGCGGGCAAAAAGGACCAGACGTACGTGCTGTACGTTATTGAGGGCAAAAAGCTGGACAGGGTACTTTTTCCCTTGGGGGATTTTGAGGACAAGGAGCAGATACGCCGTGTGGCAGAGGAAAACGGACTGATAACCGCAAGAAAGCGGGACAGTCAGGAGATATGCTTTATCCCCAACAACGATACCCCGGGCTTTATAGAAAAATACATCCCGCAGAGGCCCGGCGACGTGGTCAATGCTGACGGCAGGATATTGGGAAAGCACAACGGTATTAACCGCTACACCATAGGGCAGAGAAAGGGCATGGGAATATCATCACCAACACCTATATTTGTCACAAGGCTGGATAAGGCTGCAAACAGAGTGATCGTTGGCAGTAACGAGGACCTTTTTGCAAGGGAGCTTGAGGTTGAGGATCTTTGCTGGAGCGCTGTTGACAGCCTTTTGTCGGAGATGCGGTGCGAGGTAAAGCTCCGTTACGGCGCAACGCCCGCACCTGCAACGTTGATCCCGCACGGCAATAATGTCAAGGTGGTGCTTGACGAGCCTCAAAGGGCGATCACTCCCGGTCAGTCGGCGGTATTTTACGTAGGAGATACGTTGATCGGCGGAGGAAAGATTGCGGCAGGAAAAGGGGAGAAATAAAATGTATATAGATTTTCACACTCATGCGTTTGCGGACAATATTGCTCAAAAGGCGGTAGCAAGACTGGCAGATGTCAGCGGCTTTACGCCTTATACAAACGGTACGGTGGCGGACTTGATAAGGTCGCTGGATGAGGATGGAATTGACAGAGCAGTAATGCTGCCCGTGGCAACAAAGCCAAAGCAACAAAGGGTTATAAACGATATTTCCGCAGAGCTTAACAGCTATCGGCTGATATGCTTTGGCAGCGTGCACCCCGAGGCAGAGGATGCGCTTGATGAGCTGGAAAGAATAAAGAGTCTGGGGCTTTTGGGAGTAAAATTCCACCCGGATTACCAGAATTTTATGGTGGATGAGGAAAGGCTTTTCCCATTGTATGAAAAATGCGCCAAGCTGGGGCTGGTGATGGTGTTCCATTCGGGCTTTGATCCATTATCCCCGGAGCTTATACATTGCAGACCCTATGCAGCGGCAAGAGTGAGCCAAGCTTTCCCCGATGGCAAATTTGTTTTTGCTCACCTTGGCGGCATGAACCTTTTTGACGAGGTGTATGAGCATCTGGCAGGTAAGCCCAACGTGTGGCTGGACACGGCGTTTTTGGCAGGCAGAATATCGGACGAAATGCTGACGGCTGTAATCAAAAAGCACTCAGCTCAAAGAGTGCTTCTGGCAAGTGATCTTCCGTGGCAAAAAAGCATTGATGCCGTAGCACAGATAAATTCGCTGGACCTTACCGACGAGGAAAGGGAGCTTATCTTCCACAAGTCTGCGGAAATGCTTTTGGGCGAATAATTTTTATAAAGAACAGGTATATTACCGTCCCTTGGGGCATATAATATGCTTGCAAGAGGTCGATTGCTGATGATCTTTCAGAAAAGCACCTTGATAAGGTGTGGGAAGTGCTCTGCCGAAGTGAGTGCAGAGTGATAAGAGCATCAGAACAAGATTACCGTAGATAATGCGATCTGTTGCAGAGGCAAATGACTTTGGTTGTTTGCCTTTTTGCGTTAATATAGAGAAAATATCGCTAAAACTACTTGACAAAAAAATAGTAACATGCTATAATAAATATATAAGGCGGTACTTACTGCCTTGGTAAACGATCAGGTTATTTATGAGGGAGTAATTCCACTTTTGTGCGGTAAGTTCAACATCACAGCGTAAGGCTCGGCTTATCGGTAAAGAATGAGACTCATATATGCGGGGTATGGTATCTCTGCGTATATGGGCTTTTTTGTTATACAAAGGTTTGTGGAGGGTATATGGCAAGACTGACGATCCATTACAACGGAATGACAAGGGTAATTGAGTTTGAGGGACAAAAACGCCTTGACGATATACTTATCTCCAACGGTATGCGCTCGCCCCACCCATGCGGAGGCATGGGCAGATGCGGTAAATGCAGAGTAGAGCTTAAGGGTGCGGTATCCCAGCCCGATAAGGTGGAAGCACGCTTTGGCGCAAGGCTGTCATGCAGAGCAATAATTCTGGGGGATGTCGAGGTAACGGTATTGACTGACGGCGCACCGAAAATAGAGACTGCAACCTCCAACGCGGTGCTCAAAAGCCCAATGGCGGGGAATTACGGTGCTGCTGTGGATATAGGCACTACGACCATTGCGGCAAAGGTGTTTGACCTTGCTAAGGGGGAGTGCATAGCCACAGGTGCGGTGCTTAACCCGCAGATATCCGTTGCAGCCGACGTTATAGGCAGGATGGATGCTGCACAAAACGGCAGGGCGGACGAGCTTAAAGACATGGTGCGGCAGGCGGTGGAGGACCTTTTGGCAGGGCTGACTGACAAAATAATAGAGTCAGCGGTGGTGACGGATAACTATTCATAAAATCATCCTTTCATATAAATTTTATTATAAATAATTATAAATATGATATAATTATTATGTAATGAGGTGATTTATGAAAG